>NZ_JBHIOZ010000004.1:22164-72992 GCF_042195805.1 Bartonella sp. AP57NXGY
ATGAAAATTCTCAAATAATAAAGAGCTTTAGCAATATTAAGAACTGAAAAAGTGTATTATAATGCCAGCGTGTACTTTTACTAAACATAAAGATGATGGTGCACAATAGGTCTTATAACAGTTTGAATGAATTTCATATATTTCAAGAGGAACTTTTACAGCTATACCATTCACGAACACCCTCGCGAAGTAGATTTGAGCATTTTGAGAGATGTCTTCTTAACACAAAGCACCCAGATAGGCTCAGAATCCTATCTTAAATATTTTATAACAGTATAAAAACTACCCCATATATAAAACTTTACATAGACTAAACACCACCGCTCTAAACGATAGTGCACAACAGAATAATCAATCAAAACTGCACAACAGATATCTAAAACAGTAATTATCGAAAAGCATACAACAAATGGAACATTTCAATACAATTGGTTATATTCTTTTTTAAAGTTTTAAAATGTTGTTGCATGCTTCACAAATATTTTCTGCCTCATGTGCCTTTTAAAATTTACTTTTTAAAAGCTTTTTAAATATGAAGTGGTTTAGCAAATGTTGCCAAAGCTGCCTCACGCACGGCTTCTGATAAGGTAGGATGTGCATGGCAACAACGTCCCAGATCTTCTGATGAACCTCCAAATTCCATTAAAACTGCAATTTCATGGATCATTTCACCAGCACCAAATCCAAGAATATGCCCCCCTAATACCCGATCTGTTTTTTTATCAGAAAGGATTTTAACGAACCCATCACTCTTTTGCATTGCACGTGCACGACCATTGGCCATAAAAGGAAATTTGCCAACATTATATTCAATACCAGCAGTTTTTAGCTCTTCTTCTGTCCTTCCTACACTCGCAATTTCCGGCTGTGTATAAACAACACTAGGAATAACATCAAAATTAACATGCCCTTTTTGACCTGCCAAAATTTCTGCCACAGCAACGCCTTCTTCCTCTGCTTTATGTGCTAGCATTGGTCCTTTTACGACATCACCAATCGCATAAATTCCTGGAACATTCGTCTGCCAATGAGCATCAATTGCAATAAATCCGCGTTCATCTAACTGAACACCAGCCTCTTGTAATCCAAGCCCCTCTGTATAAGGAGAACGTCCAGTAGCAATAAGCACAACATCAGCCTCTAAAGTTTCAGATTCACCACCTTTGACAGATTCAAAGCTCACCTGAGCAGTTGAGCCAGATTGTGTAACAGCTGTTACCTTTGCACCCGTTTTATATTCAATCCCCTGTTTTTCCATTAATTTCTGAAATTGCCGTGAAACTTCACCATCCATTGAGCCCAAAACTTTATTAAGATACTCAATAATGGTCACTTTAGCACCTAAACGGCTCCAAACTGATCCAAGTTCTGAACCAATGACACCAGCACCTACTACAATCATATGCGTTGGTACTTTTTCAAGTGAAAGAGCTCCCGTAGAAGAAACAATAGTCTTTTCATCAATTTCAACATTCACCCCTGGAATGCCTGAACTCTCTGAACCGGTAGCAATAATAATATTTTTTGTCTCAATTGTTTGTTTATTACCATCTCTGGCAACAACTTCCACATGACCCGCACTCAAAATTTTGGCTGTCCCAAAAAAAGTATCAACTTTATTTTTTTTCATCAAAAAAGAAACACCACTCGTATTGGCTGTCACCACAGCTTTCTTATGAACCATCATTTGTTCAAGATTAAGCTTAGATTTACCAATAGAAATACCAAGCGTTTCAAAACCATGCTGGGTTTCAGAAAACACTTCTGAAGCATGCAGCAACGCTTTAGAAGGAATACAACCAACGTTGAGACATGTTCCTCCTAATGTTGTACGCTTTTCAATAATTGCTACTTTAAGTCCCAGTTGCGCCGCTTTTATTGCTGCTACATAACCACCTGGACCCGCTCCGATCACAGCCACATCATAAGACATCCGTTTCTCCTTTCATCCTGAAAACTGTATTTTACAAATCAAGAACAAGGCGTTCCGGATCTTCTAAGCTTTCCTTAACACGCACAAGGAAAGTCACAGCTTCTTGCCCATCCACAATACGGTGATCATAAGAAAGCGCTAAATACATCATGGGGCGGATCACAACTTGACCCTCAACAACCATTGCTCGCTCTTTAATCGCATGCATTCCCAAAATACCAGATTGTGGTGCATTCAAAATCGGTGTTGACATCAACGATCCATACACACCACCATTGGTAATGGTAAAAGTTCCGCCCTGCATATCAGAAACGGCTAATTTTCCATCACGCGCAAGACGCCCCAAACGACCAATCTCTTTTTCAATCTCTGCCAATGACATTTGATCTGCATCTCGCACCACTGGAACAACAAGCCCTTTATCCGTTCCAACAGCAATTCCAACATTGACATAGTTTTTGTAAACAATATCTGTCCCATCAATCTCTGCATTAACAGCAGGAAGTTCTTTTAATGCATGACAAACAGCCTTGGTAAAAAAACCCATAAAACCAAGCTTAACACCATGTTTCTTTTCAAAAAGATCCTTATAACGCTTGCGCAAATCCATCACCGCTGACATATCAACCTCATTAAATGTGGTTAACATTGCTGCTACATTTTGTGCATCTTTAAGACGGCGAGCAATTGTTTGACGCAATTTCGTCATACGAACCCGCTCTTCACGTGTTTCTTGGACAGGAGGTGCCGAAGAACTCGTCGCAGAAGAAGAGGGTGTAGGAGCATTTGTACTTTGTTTTAATCCACCAAGAACATCTTCTTTAAGAATTTGTCCACGTTTTCCAGAACCTGAAATATCGCTTTTTGCAACATTATTTTCAGCCATCAATTTTGCTGCTGAAGGAGAAGGAGGCATTGCACTGCTCAAAGCAGGCTTCTCCGATTCAGATGAAGCCGCTGGAACAAGTGTAGCAGAAGGTGAAAGTGATTGGGAGATACCAGCTTCTCCAGCTTTCACCACTCCTAAAAGAGCATTTACTTCAACCGTATCGCCTTCTTTTGCAATGATTTCAGATAATTTCCCAGCAACAGGAGAAGGAACTTCAACGGTTACCTTATCAGTTTCTAATTCAACCAAAGGCTCATCCATAGCGACAGCTTCGCCAAGTTTTTTAAACCATTTGCCAACCGTTGCTTCGGTAACCGATTCGCCCAAAGTAGGAACACGAATTTCAGTAGTCATAATATTTTTCCATACATCAGAGTAGTAATAAATTAAGAACCTAACGCGTCTTTAAGAAACGCAGCCAGTTGTTCAAGGTGTTTCACCATTAACCCAGAGGCCGGTGACGCACTCGCAGGACGTCCTGCATAACGAGCACGTGAATATTGCGCATTAATATGCGTCAAAACCCATTCCAAATAAGGCTCAATAAATGACCAAGCCCCCATGTTTTTTGGTTCCTCTTGGCACCAAAAAACTTCCGCCTGCAAAAAGCGCGATAATACATTCACCAAAACTTTTGCAGGGAAAGGATAAAGCTGTTCAACACGAAGGAGGTAAACATCATCAATACCCCTTTTTTCACGTTCTTCATAAAGGTCGTAATAAACCTTACCAGTACAAAGAACGACACGGCGAATCTTATTATCTTTTTGCAACTTAATGACAGAATCTCTGAGACATTCTGCATCATCAAGCAACACACGACAAAAACTTGTTTCTGGCCCCATTTCATTGAGAAAAGAAACAGCTCTCTTATGACGTAAAAGTGATTTCGGTGTCATCAAAATCAATGGCTTCCGGAAATCACGCTTAATTTGTCGACGCAAAATATGAAAATAATTTGCAGGGGTTGTACAATTAGCAACCTGCATATTATCTTCCGCACAAAGTTGAAGAAACCGTTCTAAACGTGCAGAAGAATGCTCCGGCCCTTGCCCTTCAAAACCATGAGGCAATAAACACACAAGACCAGACATACGAAGCCACTTACGCTCTGCGGATGAAATAAATTGATCAAAAATGACCTGTGCACCATTAGAGAAATCACCAAATTGTGCTTCCCAAAGTGTTAATCCTCGTGGTTCAGCAAGAGAATATCCATATTCAAAACCAAGAACAGCTTCTTCAGAAAGCATAGAATTAACAACGTCATAAAGCGCTTGCCCCTTTTGTAAATGATTCAAAGGAATATAACGCGCCTCATTTTCTTGGTCATAAAGAACTGAATGACGTTGTGAAAAAGTTCCCCGTTCAACATCTTCACCGGAAAGACGAACCGGTGCACCTTCCAAACAAAGTGAACCAAAAGCTAAAGCTTCAGCGGTTGCCCAGTCAACACCCTCACCGGTTTCAAAAATTTTAGCACGATTATTTAAAAAACGTTGAATGGTTTTGTGAACGTGAAAATTCGCCGGAATTTCAACAATTTTCTGACCAATTTCCTTTAAAGTTTTTACTTCAACACCGGTTGCTCTAGAATGCTGCTCATCAGAACTACTAAAAGCTTTGAGTCCCGTCCAGCTTCCATCAAGCCAATCAGCCTTATTAGGCTTATAAGAAGCACTCGCTTCAAGTTCACCTTCAAGCTTATCGCGCCATAATTTTTTTTGTTGCTCAATCTCTTCTGAAGAAATCATTCCTTCTGCTACCAATTGGTCACTATAAAGTTGAAGTGTTGTTTTATGATTACGAATTGCTTTATACATAAGCGGCTGCGTAAAGGAAGGTTCATCACCTTCATTATGCCCATAACGGCGATAACAAAACATATCAATAACCACTGGTTTATGGAAAATTTGGCGAAACTCTGTTGCTATTTTGGCAACAAAAACAACCGCCTCAGGATCATCACCATTCACATGGAAAATTGGTGCATCAATCATTTTTGCGACATCTGATGGATAAGGCGAAGAACGTGAAAAACGTGGAGATGTTGTAAAACCAATCTGGTTATTGATAATAACATGAAGTGAGCCTGCAACACGATAACCTTTAAGACCTGAAAGACCAAAAGTTTCTTGGATAACGCCTTGTCCTGCAAAAGCGGCATCACCATGAATAAGCAATGGCATCACTTTTGAACGCTCACTTAATGGGAGTAAATCAGTATGCGCAGGTCCCATAAGTTGATCTTGTTTAGCACGTGCTTTTCCCATGACAACCGGATCAACAATCTCAAGATGAGATGGATTGGCTAACAGCGATAAATGAACTTTTTTACCATCAAAGTCCAGATCAGCGGTAGTTCCCAAATGATATTTGACATCACCGGATCCCTCCACATCATCAGGCTTGTAAGATCCCCCTTTGAATTCATGAAAAATAGCCCTATGCGGTTTGGCAAGAACTTGTGAAAGAACATTTAAACGACCACGATGTGCCATTCCTAAAATAACTTCCCTAACCCCCAAAGCACTACCACATTTGATAATCTGTTCAAGAGCGGGAATCAGCGCCTCACCACCATCGAGTCCAAAACGCTTTGTACCTTTATATTTAGTGTCTAAAAACTGTTCGAATCCCTCTGCCTGAATAAGCTTATTCAGAATAGCTTTCTTGTCTTGTTGTGTGAAAGAATTTTTTTTATCTCGCCCTTCAATGCGTTCTTGAAGCCATACTTTCTGAACCGAATCAGAAACATGCATATATTCCACACCGATTGTTGAACAATAGGTACGATTGAGAATCTCAAGCATTTGCGGAATAGTTGCATATTCCAACCCTAAAACATTATCAATAAAAATGGGACGCTCGTAATCAGCTGGAGTAAAACCATAAGCTTCTGGAGAAAGTTCCTTATAATCTTCTTGTTTTTCGGCCAATTGAAGAGGGTCAAGTTGCGCATGAAGATGTCCCCGTTCTCGAAACGCACGAATCATCATAATTGCATGAACGGAATCACGTGTTGCACGAATAATATCTTGTTCACTGGAAGTTTTTCCCTTTTGTGCAGCACCTGTTATTGCTTTTTCCTTTAATTTATCGCCAAAATATTTTTCAAGAGAAGACCAATCACCATCAAGAGCAGAAATCAATTCACCCTCTGCTTTTAATGGCCAATGATCACGCTGCCATGTTGCTCCTTCAGCATTTTTAAGAACATCTTCTTTATTATCATGAAGTCCTTCAAAAAAAGCACGCCACTGTGAATCAACACTGGTAGGATCTTTTTCATATTGAGCATAAAGTTGATCTATATAATCCGCATTCCCACCATAAAGAAATGATGTCTGTGCAAAAAGGCTATTTATTTCGTCCTGCCTTGCCATATACTTCTCCGGAACATTTATTCCGTCTCCTTATATCTCTTTTTGACCTTTAAATGCTTACAAACAAGCAGTGATTCGAACATTCAAAAAAGTTTTACCTTTTTATACTCAAGCTTTTTCACCTGAATCTAAGAACCTTTTCTTATTCAGGTGAAACTTTCTTTTAGCCTTTCAAAACTGACATCAAAGTCTTACCTATCTGTGATGGCGAAGAAGATACACGAATCCCTGCTGATTCCATTGCCGCAATTTTATCTTCTGCTCCACCTTTACCACCAGAAATAACAGCACCAGCATGTCCCATTGTCCGTCCTGGAGGAGCCGTACGGCCAGCAATAAAGCCAACAACTGGCTTTTTACGACCTTTTCTTGCTTCATCTTGCAAAAACTGTGCTGCTTCTTCTTCAGCAGAACCACCAATCTCACCAATCATAACAATAGACTCGGTTTCATCATCCGCTAAAAACATTTCCAACACATCAATAAATTCAGTGCCCTTAACAGGATCGCCACCAATCCCTATAGCAGTTGTTTGTCCGAGACCTTCCTGACTCGTTTGAAAAACGGCTTCATAAGTTAAAGTTCCCGACCTCGAGACAACCCCAACAGAACCTTTTCTAAAAATAGAACCAGGCATAATACCAATTTTACATTCATTTGGTGTAAGAATACCGGGACAATTAGGACCAATAAGACGAGACTTTGAGTTTTCTAATCGCGCCTTCACTTTAACCATATCCATAACGGGAATACCTTCCGTAATACAGATAATTAAACGAACTTCAGCTTCTATAGCCTCTATAATAGCTGCAGCAGCCCCTGCAGGAGGAACATAAATAACGGAAGCATCTGCACCTGTTTTTTCTTTTGCTTCTGCAACATTAGCGAAAATAGGAAGAGTTTCGCCTTCTGAACCTTCCCATGTTTCTCCACCCTTTTTAGGATTAACGCCACCAACCATTTGCGTACCATGATAAGCAAGCGCCTGTTCTGTATGAAACGTTCCTGTTTTTCCTGTAAGCCCTTGAACTAGAACTTTTGTCTCTTTATTCACAAGAATTGACATAGCTTAAGCTCCCTTCACGGCTGCAACAATTTTTTGGGCAGCATCATCTAAATCATCAGCAGGAATAACATTCAAACCACTCTCATTGATAATTGCTTTACCTTGCTCAACATTAGTACCTTCAAGACGAACAACCAAGGGAACCTTTAAACCAACCTCACGAACAGCAGCAACCACACCTTCAGCAATGACATCACAACGCATAATACCACCAAAAATGTTAACCAAAATGCCCTTAACATTTGGATCGGCCGTAATAATTTTAAAAGCAGCTGTCACCTTTTCTTTTGATGCTCCACCACCAACATCCAAAAAATTCGCTGGCTCTGCTCCATAAAGCTTAATGATATCCATTGTTGCCATAGCAAGCCCAGCACCATTAACCATGCAACCAATCGTACCCTCAAGAGCAACATAAGCAAGATCATGCTTTGATGCTTCTATTTCCTTTGGATCTTCTTCTGAAAGATCGCGCAATTCTAAAATATCTGGATGACGAAACAGAGCATTATTATCAAAAGAAACTTTCGCATCAAGAACACGCAAGTGACCATCTTTCATCACAATAAGCGGATTGATTTCTAAAAGGCTCATATCTTTTTCACAAAATGCCTTATAGAGAATCGGAAAAAGCTTTTCACCATCTTCTCGCGCACTACTTTGTAGTTTCAACGCATCACAAAGTCTTGCACAATCAGCAGAAGTAACACCCTCTACAGCATCAATGGGAAGCGTGAATATTTTTTCTGGTGTCTCTTCAGCAACCGTTTCAATATCCATTCCACCTTCTGTTGAAACAACAAAAGCAATTCGACCAACGCTACGATCAACCAAAAGTGAAAGATAAAGCTCCCGTTCAATATCGGCACCATCTTCAATATAAAGGCGGTTGACCTGCTTACCCTCTGGACCAGTTTGTTTGGTTACCAAAGTTTTTCCAAGCATTTCTTGAACATTTGCAACAACTTCTTCAACAGATTGTGCAAGCCGAACACCACCCTTTGCATCAGGACCAAGTTCTTTAAACTTACCCTTACCACGACCACCAGCGTGTATCTGACTTTTAACCACATAGAGAGGTCCGGGCAATTTTTCCGCCCATTTTTCAGCTTGCTCTACAGAATAAACAGCGACACCATTTGCAATTGGTGCTCCATATTCATGAAGCAGACGTTTGGCCTGATACTCATGGATATTCATGCATTTGTCCTTTTCTTTTATGGATCTTATTAATCCTAAAGTTTTAACATTCTAAATACTTATTTTAATGAATTAAATCTTGTTCAATTTACTTGAGACTAGGTACAAGAGCAATACAAGCTTCACAAAGCTTTTTAACCGCATTTACTGAATGATCAAAAGCACCTCTTTCTTCTTTATCAAGATCAATTTCAATGACTCGTTCAACACCACCTGCACCAAGTACAACAGGAACACCAACGTAAGTATCATTAACCCCATATTCTCCTGAAAGATAAGCTGCAACAGGCACAACACGCTTAGTATCCTTTAGGTAGGCCTCAGCCATAGAAACAGCAGAAGCTGCTGGTGCATAATAAGCAGAACCTGTTTTTAACAAACCAACAATTTCTGCACCGCCATCACGGGTACGCTGGATAATTTGATCAATTCTTCCCTGTGTTGTCCAGCCCATCTTTATAAGATCAGGCAAAGAAATACCACCAACCGTTGAATAACGCACGAGAGGAACCATTGTATCACCGTGGCCCCCTAAAACAAACGCTGTCACATCTTTAATAGAGACCTTAAATTCCTCAGATAAGAAATGACGAAAACGCGCTGAATCAAGAACACCTGCCATACCAACCACTTTATGTGTAGGGAGACCTGAAAATTTCTGCAATGCCCACACCATCGCATCAAGGGGATTGGTAATACAAATAACAAACGCTGAAGAAGCGTATTTTTTAATTCCAGCTCCAACTTGTTCCATAACCTTTAAATTAATGCCCAAAAGTTCATCACGACTCATACCAGGTTTTCGCGCAACGCCTGCTGTTACAATAACAACATCAGCACCTTCAATTGCTTCATAAGCATTAGCACCTTTTAGACTGATATCAAAACCATCAACAGGAGAAGATTCGGCTATATCTAGAGCCTTACCTTGTGGCACACCTTCTGTAATATCAAATAAGACCACATCAGCAAGCTCTTTAAGCCCAATAATATGTGCTAAAGTACCACCAATCATACCTGAACCAATGAGAGCTATTTTTTTCCGTGCCATTTTATTTTTTCCTAACTTTTAGATAATTCAGCGCACACCCAATCAACGTCCGTATACTGAATATTTTTGACTTCAACCATATTCAAACAATATCATAAAAAGGAGTAAAGAAATGAAATTTACAAATTTATCTCCTTACAGAAACAACAACCCTCCGCTGAAACAACTATTAGAAAATTATCACGATGTATCGATAAAGTGAATTTAAAAAAAATACAACAGAATTATTATATTTCTTTAATTTCAAAAAGTTATTGTTTTGACAGTTTACGTAAAGGTAAAAGTATAATCAATGCTTCTTCTTCAAAAGAAAATGTTCTTCCCAAAGTTTTAAATAATCGTAGCTTTGCATTTCGAAAAGACGTGATTGTGTTCTTTGAAATTCAAATGTTTCCGTAATCTGCGCATGCCCTTTATACAAATCCCCTATCCCTGCGGCTGCCGACATAAACAACCGTATGTGGCGCTCATAAAGAATATCAATAAGCAAAATAAACCGTTTTGTTTCATTACGACATGTATCATCCATGACCGGTACATTATCAATAAAAATCGTATGATAATGCTTTCCTAATAACAAATATTCAGCCGCGGCCAAAGGCTTTGCACATAAATCCCCATAATCAAAACGAGCACATCCTGCACCAAAGCGCGGAATAGGAATAAAGCGCCCTTTTATAGAAAGCTCATCAGACATCTCCTTATGTCCTTGCAATACAAGTGTCCATGCTTGATCCATATATTCATTTGCTTGAACCCCCAACGGCGATACATACATCTGTTGTAGATTTGATTTTTCAAGGCGATAATCTGTTTTTGCATCAAGATTAACAACACGAACATATGCTTTCAAAACTTGAATAAAAGGCAAAAAGAGCTCACGATTTAAACCGTTACAATAAAGGTTATCTGGCGCCACATTTGAAGTCGCAATAAAGAAAATTCCTTTATCAAACAGAGCAGAAATAAGCCGCCCCAATACCATAGCATCAGCAATATCCGTTACACTAAACTCATCAAAACAAAGTACTTTTGCTTCTCGTGCAAGATCCTCAGCAACAGCTAAAATAGGATTATCTTGTTTAAATTTTGCACACCCAGATGCTTGACGATAAAAATTAATACGCTCATGCACATCAGCCATAAAATCATTAAAATGGGCACGCTTTTTATGACCTTTAGGCAAACAAGAAAAGAACAAATCCATCAGCATGGTTTTGCCCCGTCCTACTTCACCATAAATATACAGTCCCTGAAAAAAACCTGTTTCATCTCCTTGTTTTACAACACAAGAAATATTTTGTTTTTTCCTTTTAAATATTCTGTTAAAGAAAGAGCAAAATATCCAAGGCAAAGGATGAGAGATATTTTGTTCCGCAATTTTTTTTAATAAATGATCAAAATATTCTGTTATAGCTAATTGAGCGGGATCAAAACAAACCTCTCCTTTAGCAACAAGCTCCTTATAACATGTTGAAACGAGAATCATCCAAAAAACCTTTTTCAAACCGATCTCAATGAAAAATACAAATACTTTTCAAGAATCTGTCCGTCTAGTTTAGTTTGTCATAAACGATCAAAAATAATTTAACGACTTAAAATAACGGGATGATCATCAAGTGTACGTCCCTCAAAACGATCAACATTTGAAGAATAAAGAACGAGGATAACACGTCCAGAGTTATTATAAAAATATAATCTTTTTCCTTTAACAGCCCACGATCTCACTTGGGAAGCAATTCCTGGACAGTGTAAAGGACCAGCACGGTACCCTTGTCCAAACTTTGTTTGTGGAGTTGCAATCCGGCAAACTTTTCCTCCCATAGAAAGATTCCACACCCCAGCAACACTTGCAGGAAATAAATCAGTAGCATTACTTGGCAATTCGAGACTAGCCATTCGTCCATCGCTCTGAGAATCTCCTTTTTCATACATCGGAGCGTTTGCATCTTCAGATATCGACGAAGAAGTAGACGACAGATCAGACGCTTCTAATATTGTCATTTGTTGAGATGGATAAAAAACTTCTAATGCGTTACCATCGTCATTACCATCAAACCGTGTTGTTGAACATCCCCCTAAAAACATTACAGTTGATAGTGCAACGAAAAACGAAACTTTTGAAAACGCCATGTCTGTACTCTCTCCCACGACAATAAATAAGTTCACAAAAAAATTAAGCGAATATTTGTTATAGTTACAAAGATAAATTAACAAATTAAAAAAAACAGGTTAAAATCACTTATTTTAAAAGAAATAATTTATGTGCCCAATTTTATATTTATTAAACACTAGAAATTTATAATATTTTCAGTCATATATCTTTTTATAAGTAATCATTAGAAATAGAGAAGTTTCATGAAAACGCCATTTAGCAAAATGGACGGTCTTGGAAATCAAATTATTGTTGTTGATATGCGTGAAAGCACATACGCTCTTACACCACAAGCAATCCTTGCTTTGTCGGCAGATCCTGAAATGCATTTTGATCAAATCATGGCTATCCACACACCAACCCAGAAAAAAACCGACTTCCGCATAGAAATATGGAATGCCGACGGATCAATGGCTAAAGCTTGTGGCAATGGTACCCGCTGTGTCATCGCATGGCTTAAAGATCACAATTTTGGTGAAAAATTTCATTTAGAAACTCCCGCTGGAATTATTGAAGGAAAATACCAAACCGATAATCTCATTTCTGTTGATATGGGATGCCCAAATTTCAATGCAAAAGAGATGCCTGTTTCACGTGAAATAGTTGATACCAATCACGTAGAAATTATCGCTGGTCCCCTAAAAGACGCTTGTCTCATATCCATTGGCAATCTCCATGCTATCTTTTTTGTTGAAAATGATATTCAACATATTCCATTAGAAAAATATGGGCCAAAACTTGAACATGATCCCCTGTTTCCCGAACGGTGCAATATTTCCATTGCTTGCATAACGTCAAAGAAAAGTCTAAATTTACGTACATGGGAGCGAGGGGCAGGATTAACACAAGCATGTGGGAGTGCTGCTTGTGCAAGTGCAGTGGCTGCTTATCGTCGTGGACTTACAGAGCGCCATGTTGATGTAAATTTACCAAAGGGAAAACTTAATATTTTTTACCGAGAAGACGATCATATTATCATGACAGGACCAATTAAATATCACTTTAGTGGTTTTTTAAGCCCTTTAACAGGGTGTTACAAAAAGGATCACTCCTGATGGCAATAGAAATTGTAACTTTTGGTTGTCGACTTAATAGCTACGAATCGGAAATCATTCGCAAAGAAAGTACTTCTTCAGGGCTAGATCAACTTAAAGATGGTGCTATTATCTTTAATACCTGTGCTGTCACTGCCGAAGCCGTACGACAAGCAAAACAAGCTATCCGCAAAGCAAGACGTGAAAATCCTCATGCGCGTATCATTGTAACAGGGTGTGCAGCCCAAACAGAAGCACAAAATTTTGCCTCAATGACAGAAGTAGATCTTGTTTTAGGAAACGAAGATAAACTTCACGCTCATTCTTATCGTCAACTTCCTGATTTTGGTATTAATCATTCTGAAAAGGTGCATATCAATGACATTATGGAAGTACAAAAAATTGCTCCACATATGGTCAGTGCAATGCAAGAGCGCACCCGCGCTTTTGTACAGGTACAAAACGGATGCGATCACCGCTGTACATTTTGCATTATTCCTTATGGACGAGGACCATCTCGTTCAGTTCCCATGGGTGCTGTCATAGAACAAATTAAAAAGCTGATAGGTGGGGGTATCCAAGAAGTGGTCCTTACAGGTGTTGACCTTACAAGTTATGGCCACGATCTTCCTGGAAAAGCTACTCTAGGAAAATTAACTTCAGCTATTTTGCATCATGTCCCTGACTTAGCCCGATTACGCCTCTCATCTATTGACTCTATTGAAGCAGACGAAGAACTCATAAATCTTTTAGCTTATGAAACAAGAATCATGCCCCATTTGCATTTATCTTTGCAAGCAGGTGATAATATGATTTTAAAACGGATGAAACGGCGTCATCTGCGCGAACATGCCATTCAATTTTGCCAAGAATTGCGTGCCAAACGTTCTACAATGGTTTATGGTGCCGACTTAATTGCTGGTTTTCCTACAGAAACAGAAGAGATGTTTCAAAATAGTCTTGCCTTAATCAAAGATTGTAATTTAACCCATCTCCATGTCTTCCCCTTTAGTCCAAGAGAAGGAACACCTGCCGCACGTATGCCACAAATCAACCGTAAAATAGTTAAGCTGCGTGCTGAAAAATTGCGTAAAGCAGGTGATATGGCTTACCAAAAGCATCTTGCTCATTTACAAAACAGTCTACAAACAATTCTCGTTGAAAAAGATGAAATCGGACGAACAGAAGATTATACTCTTGTACAAGTTAAAGGTGCAAAAGCAGGAACAATTGTTCAAGCCCTTATCGTTGATCATGATGGCGATAAATTGATTGCTGTCCCTCCAAAATTAAACGCTGCTTGAGCAGGAGAATTCTTATGACTAAATCTTTTATAAAAAAAATATTCTCTTTTAACAAATCTCAAGAGCAAGAAATTGAACAACAGATTTCTATTCCTGATAAAAGCGATATAATAGAAGAAAATAAAGACAAAAATGAAAAGACAAAAAATAATCAAATCTCTATAAACACAGAAAAAGAAGAACAAACAAAAAATCCAGAGTCAATACTTACAAAATATGATGAAAAATCTCCATTTCTAGAATCCCATTCTGATAAAATTCCCTTTTCTGGTAAAATTATTGTCACAGACAACATCCGTGAAAAAAAGAATGAAGAAATTTTATCTGAACCTTCTGTTGAACAAAAAAAGACAGCGTGGTTTGGGCGCCTTAAAAAAGGCCTATCCCTTTCTTCACAACGCCTAAGCGGATCAATTGGCGATCTCTTTGTTAAAAGAAAACTTGATGAAGATACACTGCAAGAGCTCGAAGATATTCTTATCCAAGCTGACATAGGTGTAGAGACGGCAACACGCATCACAAATACTTTAGCTTCCAGTCGTTACGGAAAAAACCTCTCCCCAGATGATATTCATACTATTGTAGCTGATGAGGTCAAAAAAGTTCTGGAACCTGTTGCAATACCATTAGAACTTGATCTCAGCCATAAACCTCATGTTATTTTGCTGGTAGGTGTAAATGGCACTGGAAAAACGACAACTATTGGAAAACTTTCAGCCAAATTAACAGAAGGGGGATTAAAAGTTATGCTGGCAGCAGGTGATACTTTCCGAGCCGCTGCTATTGAGCAACTACACATTTGGGGTGAACGTACCAATTCTCCTGTTATTTCGACAAAATTGGGTGCAGATGCCGCCAGCTTAGCATTTGATGCTTATGAAAAAGCAAAAAAAACAAACAGTGATGTATTAATTATTGATACAGCAGGGCGTTTACAAAATAAATCTGAATTAATGGATGAGTTGGCAAAAATTATTCGTGTTTTAAAAAAACACACCCCCCAAGCACCCCACACAATCCTTCAAACTCTTGATGCAACAACCGGACAAAATGCACTCAACCAAGTGGACATTTTCAGTGATATTGCTGGTGTTAATGGTTTAGTTATGACAAAGCTAGATGGGACTGCACGAGGAGGAATTCTTGTCGCTATCGCAGCAAAATATAAATTACCCGTTTATTTTATCGGTATAGGAGAAGATATTGAAGACCTTCAACCCTTTTCTGCTTCTGACTTTGCCGAAACTATTGCAGGAAAACACGCATGAAACAGCCTTTATCTAATCTTAATTTACACAATAATTCTGAAAAAAAGATGAATAACAATAAAAAAATTTCTCTCTCACCAACACTTAAGTTTCTTTTGGAAATGGGTCCATTGGTTGCCTTCTTTTTTGCCAATTATAAGGGAGAATGGCTGATAAAAAACATTGGATTTTTTCAAAATTTTAGTAAGCCTATTTTCCCTGCAACAGCTATTTTTATGGTGGCTATTATTATTTCCCTAAGCTTATCATGGATCCTTGCAAGACAAATTCCTATTATGCCTCTTATTTCAGGAATATTTGTTTTAGTTTTTGGCTTTCTAACTCTCTGGCTTCATAATGAAACTTTCATAAAAATGAAACCAACAATCATTAATAGCTTATTTGCTTTTATACTTTTTGGAGGGATGTTTTTTAAAAAACCACTTTTACGTTATGCTCTTGATTCTACCTTAAAACTTGATGATTTAGGTTGGCAAAAACTTACCTATCGTTGGGCGTTTTTTTTCATTTTTCTTGCCATTTTGAATGAAATAATTTGGCGTAATTTTAGCGATAATTTCTGGACAAGTTTCAAAGTATTTGGCGTCATGCCTATAACAGTCCTTTTCATGCTTACCCAAATGCCTATAATTATAAAACATTCAAAAGGACTTTTTACAGAAGAGGACAAATCTGATTCTTAAAAAAATCATCACTACCGATTATTTTATAGATTCATCGCCAAACACTGTTCGGGAGAAAAAATATGTTGATTGAACAGTTTATTTGTCGAGAAGACAATTTCGGTGTACTCCTTCATGATGAAAAAAGTGGTATGACAGCTGCAATAGATGCTCCTGAAGGCAAAGCGATTCACAATGCCTTAAAGCGCCACAATTGGACACTTAACACTATTTTTGTAACTCATCATCATCACGACCATGTAGAAGCCCTATCAGAATTAAAACAAGTTTACAACGCTACGGTTATCGGACCAGAAGCAGAAAAAGAAAAGATCAATCATCTTGATAAAACACTTCAACCTGATGAAAGTTTTTCTTTTGGCTCACTCCTTCTTTTAGCTCTTTCAACACCTGGTCATACTCTAGGCGCATTATCTTACTATTTTCCTGAAAAGAATTTACTCTTTGCTGGAGATACACTTTTTTCATTGGGCTGTGGACGTCTTTTCGAAGGAAAACCAGCACAAATGCTGAATTCTTTAAAAAAACTTCGTAAACTTCCTGATGAAACACTTCTCTATTGTGGACACGAATATACAAAAAATAACGCTCTTTTCGCACTAACAATTGACCCACATAATAAAAAACTCCACCAAAGAATAGAGGAAGTTTTTTTGCTACGTGCAAAAAACGCTATGACTTTACCAGTAACCTTAGGGCAAGAAAAAGCCACCAATCCCTTTCTCCGCTGGGATGATAGTGTATTGCGAAAGAACCTTGTAATGGAAGAAAAAACAGATGAAGAAGTTTTTGCTGAAGTTCGAAGAAGAAAGGACAATTTTTAACCATGCGTAAGTTCGTATTACGTTTGTTCCTGCTTTTTCTTTTCGTGATACATATTCAACAAACAATGGCAGAGGAAAAGGAAACAGATAATTCTTCTCTTATAGCACCTCTCATTGCAAATTATCCCTTAACAGAAGATTTTCTTTTAAAGCTGGAAAAAATTGAAAAAGAATGTAAAAACTTACTTCCAGAAACAAAAAATAATCTTATAACTTATGATTCTAGTATCCACTCTAGTATTGAAAACTACACTACCTATATTTCTAGTAAACCAAAACTTGTGAATATTTTAAAAGAAAATAATATAACACCGAAAGATTTTGCTGCGGGAACCTTAGCACTTAAAGAAATATCAGCGCTTCTCATATTTGTACCTGAAAAGGAATATTCTACTGAGAAAAATACTATATTTCTAAACAATCTTGAATTTGTTAAAAAACATTTTTACAAAGCAACAATTCTTTTAAATAGCTGTGAAAAACTCATTTTGAGCAACTAATCAGCTATGAGACATTAAAAAATATTATCCCATTAATCTAATAAAAAAGTACGTGCATTAAAAAAACACCGTGTTTTTACCATTCCTAATAATTGTTTTTATTTCGATTATATTTACAAATGTTTTTCTAAAAATAAAGAATAACAGACGGAAAAATATTTATTGAAATTCAAAAAAGAAAGGATAATTTTTCGTCATGTTTAAACTTCTATTGTGTTTTTTCTTCATTTTTCCTTTTGTATCATACGCTCAAGAAAAAAAACAAGAAATAGATGATCCTTCTTTTATACCGCCTTTCATTGCAAATTATCCCTTAACAGAAGATATTCTTTTAAAGCTGGAAAAAATCAAAGCAGAATGTAGAAATTTATCTTCAGAACCAGAACAAACAAATACAAAAAGTGATCTCAGTACTTATGATGATAATATTGAAAAATACGCTTCCTATATTTTTAATAATCCAAAACTTGTAAATATTTTAAAAGAAAATAATATAACACCGAAAGATTTTGTTGTTGCTCACCTAGCACTTCAAGCGACATTGTATGTACTTACTGATGAAGAAAATTCTACTTATGAAAAAAACTCTTTACCTGCAAGAAATATAGAATTTGCTAAAGAGCATATGTATAGAATAATAAAAATTTTAAAAGATAACTGTTAAAAAAATCTTTTTAGAACAATTGATTAACTTTGTAAACGCCGACAAATTTCATCTAATTGTTCTAATGAAGAGTAATGTATTTTTAAATCTCCACCTTTTTTACCATGTCGAATAATAACTTTCATTCCTATCACATCTGCAAGTAATTTTTCTAAAGATTTTGTTTCAGCATCTTTCTCCGTATTGGTACGCTTTTTAGTTTTAGGATTAGCTTGCTCATATGCAAGTATTTCTGTTTGACGTACTGAAAGCCCTTCACGAATAATTTTCTCAGCTAAATTTTGTGGATCATCAACGGTTATAAGACAACGTGCATGACCTGCAGAAAGTTGTCCATCAGTTAAGAATTGTTGTACTTTTTCTGGAAGTTTTAACAAACGAAGCGTATTTGCAACATGACTACGACTTTTTCCTATAACTTGCGCTAAATCTACTTGCGTATAATCATGTTCATTTAGAAGCATCTCATATCCCTTTGCTTCTTCGATAGGATTAAGATCTGCACGTTGAACATTTTCAATAATTGCCAATTCCAAAGCCGTTTTATCGTCCACATCACGAATAATAACGGGTAATTGACTTAAATTTGCACGTTGTGCTGCACGCCAGCGCCGTTCACCCGCAATCAATTCAAACCGATGAGGATGATCTCTTAAAGGCCTCACAATAACCGGTTGAACCACACCGTGTTGACGAATTGATTGTGTCAAATTATCAAGCTCTGTTTCAGTAAAATGACGCCGAGGATTGTGAGGATTACATGAAATAGATTCAATAGAAATAAATCGCTCAGAAAGACTACCGGATTCATTTAATTTATCAAAGCTTGATGAACGTGCAATATTGTTGTTTAAATTGATATCTCCAATCAATGCCGCTAATCCACGTCCTAGTCTTTTTTTTGATAGATCATCGTTCATAATTTTGCTCTTTGAGTTTTCTTACAAAAAATTTTACATTTTTAAGCAGCAGCACGTGCTTGTTTTTCACGTTGAATCATTTCTGATGCTAGACGCAAATAAGCTTGGCTCCCAGCACATTTAAGATCATAAAGCAATACAGGTTTGCCAAAAGAAGGCGCTTCTGATACTCTTACATTTCGTGGAATAACAGTACGATAAACTTTATCTCCCATAAAAGAACGTACATCTTCAACAACTTGATTTGAAAGGTTATTACGTCCATCATACATTGTTAGAACAATACCTTGGATCTCTAAAGATGGATTAAGTACGGATCGCACTTGTTTTACTGTTTCAAGTAATTGACTTAAACCTTCAAGTGCTAAAAATTCACACTGCATAGGCACTAAAACAGAATCCGCAGCCCCCATAGCATTAAGTGTTAAAAGATTAAGGGAGGGAGGACAATCAATTAAAATATAATTGAATTTTTTTTCCATTTCCGGATCATCATAGAGAGCTTTACGTAAGCGTTGTATGCGATCTTTTGATGAAGAAATTTCCATTTCCACACCTAAGAGATCAAGTGTAGAGGGAACTATATAAAGATTGGGTACGGCTGTTTTTAAAGCCGCCTGTGTAATTGAAACGCCCGAAACCAAAACATCATAAGAAGATAAAGGACGGCTATTACGATCAATCCCTAAACCTGTACTAGCATTACCTTGTGGATCAACATCCATAATAAGGACATTTTCACCAATAGCCGCTAAAGCTGTAGCAAGATTAATTGCTGTGGTTGTTTTTCCGACTCCACCCTTTTGGTTTGCAATAGCGATAATTCGTGTTTCGCTCATTTTGCTCTACCCTCTATATGATCGAATATGAGAAATTTCCAAAATAACAGAATTTTCATCAACTTTACTTTTATGTTTTAACAGATCAAAGTGCCAATTGGCAGAGGCATTTTTTATTTCTGTAGCGTAATCCCGACCTTTTTGCAAAAGAGCTATTGTTTTTTCTGTTAATAAAGGAAAAATGAGTTGTAAAAGAGTATCAAGCGGCGCTAATCCCCGTGCTGTTATAATATCAGATATGGGAATTTTTTGATATATATCTTCAATTCTAGCGTGATAAACCGTTGCTGGAAGATTAAGTTGAGCAATAACTGTTCGCAAAAAAGCAACTTTTTTCCCATTACTTTCAACAAGATTAATATGTCCTGCTTTTTTTTCTTTCAAAAAGATAGCAATCACAATTGCAGGAAAACCTCCTCCTGATCCTAAATCACACCAATGTAAAGAATGAGCATACAAAGGAAAAATTTGTGCTGAATCTAGAATATGTCGTGTCCATAGATCTGGTATAGTTGTAGCAGATATCAAATTAATATGTGCATTCCACTGAAGTATTAAAGACTCAAACTGAATTAAATTTTCCATCGTTTCACGTGAAACAGAAGGAACAATATTTAATAATTGTTGATATTTTTTTTCTGTAGAAAAATTCATTAAGCTGTTTTAGCCTTTTCACGTCGTTGACGTTGAATATGTGTAATAATAAGCGATAACGCGGCGGGTGTCATGCCATCAATTTTTTGTGCATCAGCAATTGAACGCGGCGACACTTCTTGAATTTTTGATTTAAGTTCATTTGAAAGACCTGAAATTGCCTGAACATCGAGAGAAGAAGGAATTTCTAAACGCTCATCTCTCTGAAGAGAGGCAATATCTTGTGCTTGTTTATCTAAATAAACCGCATATTGTGCTTCAATTTCTAAAGATTCTGCTGTTTTAGAATCAATTGTTTTTAATTGTGGCCAAAAATCTGAAAGACGCTCTAAGGTCATATGAGGATAAGCAAGAAAATCATAAGCCGAACGCCGAATTCCATCATGATTAACATGTAATCCATGAGCAGAAGCTTCATTGGGTGTTAAAAAAAGATTTTGACATATTGATCGTGCTTGATCAAGCCGTTGTTGTTTTTTCTGATAACATTCCCAACGTATTTTACTCACAATACCCCATTTTTGTGCCAAAGGTGTTAAACGCGTATCAGCATTATCAGATCGTAAAGATAAACGAAATTCAGCACGTGATGTAAACATCCTATAAGGTTCACAAACACCACGTGAAACCAAATCATCAATCATAACACCAATATAAGCAGTAGAACGACTTATAAGTATTTCATCTAATTTACCTACTTTACGTGCAGCATTTAATCCAGCTAAAAGTCCTTGTGCTGCTGCTTCTTCATATCCTGTTGTACCATTAATTTGGCCTGCTAAGAACAAACCCGGTAAAGAACGTAATTCTAAGTTTCTCGTTAATTGTTGTGGATTAACAAAATCATATTCAATAGCATAACCAGGTTGCAAAACTATAGCATTTTCCAATCCTTCAATGGTTTTCAATAGAGAAATTTGTACATCTTCAGGAAGAGAAGTAGAAAGACCATTTGGATAAACAGTATCATCATTTAATCCTTCTGGTTCCAGAAAGATCTGATGTCCATCACGTTCTCCAAATTTAATAATTTTATCTTCAACAGAAGGACAATAACGTGGTCCTAACCCTTCAATATTTCCAGAATATAAAGCAGAGCGATAAATATTCTCGCGAATAATTTGATGTGTTTTCTCATTTGTACGTGTTATTGCACATTCAATTTGTGGTTGTTCAATTTTCTCTGTTAAAAGAGAAAAGGGTATGGGATTTTCATCTGCTTGTTGTTTTTGGAGAGCTTCCCAAGCAATTGTTTTTTTACTCAAACGAGCAGGGGTTCCTGTTTTTAATCGTCCAAGTTTTATATGATATTTTTTCAAATGTTCAGCAAGTTTTACACTTGACTGATCTCCCATACGACCAGCAGCCCATGTTTTATTACCAATATGAATAAAGCCATTTAAAAACGTACCTGTTGTTAAAACAACAGCACCAGAAAAAATTGTTCCTTGTTTTTTTAAAATAACACCTGATACACAATTATCTTTAACAACCAGATCAATAACTTCATCCTCAATAAGAGTAAGATTTTCTTGTTCTTTTAATAATTTTTGAATTGCTTTTTTATAAAGTTGTCTATCTGCCTGTGTCCGTGGTCCTCTTACTGCCGGTCCTTTACGTCTATTAAGTAGTCTAAACTGAATTCCAGCAGCATCCGCTGCTCTTCCCATAAGACCATCTAACGCATCTATTTCACGAACTAGATGCCCTTTTCCAAGTCCACCAATAGCAGGATTACACGACATTGTTCCCAGTGCTGATATTTTATGTGTAACAAGCGCTGTTTTGGCTCCTACACGTGCTGAAGCTGAAGCCGCTTCACAGCCAGCATGACCACCACCAACAATAACAACATCATATGATTGCATTTAATTCATTCCGTAGAAAATATTCTAAGGTTTCACGTGAAACAGGATATAAATTACATAATCTTTATAATCTGTCTATGAAATAATCAATGTTTCACGTGAATCATTATTTACCAACACAAAATTCTGAAAAAATAATATCAAGCAAATCTTCAACATCAATATCTCCTGTAATTTTCCCAAGAAAATCACTTGCACAACGGAGATGTTCTGCACGTAAACTGAGATCAAGAGAATGATAATTAAGAGAAAATTCAATCTCTTTAACAGCCTCCTTTAATAATTGAAGTTGCCTTTTACGTGCTGGAACAATATTTCCAATTTCAGAAGCACGATGATGACAAAATAATTCAAGTTCTTTTATAAAATAATCAAAATTTAAACCAGTTAATGCGGAAAATTGTATAGACCAACGCTGATCATTTTTTTCATAAAGATCAAGCTTATTGCCAACACACCATATTTCAGCCGATGTTTCTGGTAAATCAACTTGCTTAGGATTTCCTATATCATAAACCAAAATAACCAAATCAGCTTCCCTAACATGCTGTTTAGCAATTTCTATTCCCATCTGTTCTATTTTATTTTCTGTTTTTCTAAAACCAGCAGTATCGGTTAAAAAAACAGGTAAACCACCAAGAATAATTCTCATTTCTAAAGCATCACGGGTTGTTCCTGCTTCTTCCGTTACAATAGCAACAGATCTTCCTGAAAGACGATTCATAATGCTTGATTTTCCAGAATTTGGAGCACCAGCAATAACAATTTTTAATCCATCACGTAAAATACTCGCACGTTCTCCTTCAGTAATATATTCCCGAATAGAAGTACAAAGATCCTGAACATCTTTCCAAACTTTATCAGATATTGCGTTGGGAATATCTGCTTCATCAACAAAATCAAGTTCTGCCTCAATAAAAGCACGCGCCTTCATAAGCTTATGACGCCAATCACGATAAAGCGTCGTTAAATGTCCACTTGTACCCATAACAGCTAAACGCCGTTGGCTTTCCGTTTCTGCTTCTATTAAATCAGCAAGACCTTCTGCTTGAACAAGATCTAATTTTCCTTCCATAAAAGCACGACGTGAAAATTCACCTGCTTCTGCAATACGGCATCCAGAAAATGTCGACAATTCATCGAGAAAACGATTAACGACTGCTTTTCCTCCATGTAAATGGAATTCTGCACAATCTTCCCCCGTAAAACTATGAGGAGCAGGAAAAAAAACAGTTAAACCAGAATCTAAAAAACTACCATCACGAGCAGTAAGATTTCCATAATGCATAAAACGTGCTTTAGGTAAACGACCACAAAGCGTTTTAACTATATCCACAACATGAGGACCAGAAAGCCGAATGACTGCAACCCCTGAAGGTAACAATCCACTCGAAACAGCAAAGATTGTATCCACAGGTTTTATCCTAATAAAAACTTTAATGACTCTACGTATTCATTGAATCAAAAAATTCACTATTATTTTTTGTTTGCTTTAATTTATCAATCAAAAATTCAATTGCATCTGTTACATTCATAGATGCTAAAATACGACGAAGAACAAAAATTTTGTGTAAATCTTGTCGTTCTACCAGAAGTTCTTCCTTACGCGTTCCTGACTTTAAAATATCCATAGCAGGGAAAATACGTTTATCAGCAACTTTTCGATCAAGAACAATTTCCGAATTACCTGTTCCTTTAAATTCTTCAAAAATAACCTCATCCATACGACTTCCTGTATCAATCAAAGCCGTTGCAATAATGGTTAAAGATCCGCCTTCTTCAATATTACGTGCTGCACCAAAAAAACGCTTTGGACGCTGGAGGGCATTTGCATCCACACCACCTGTTAAAACTTTACCTGAAGAAGGAACAACTGTATTATATGCACGCCCAAGACGTGTAATAGAATCGAGAAGAATAACAACATCACGCCCATATTCAACGAGACGTTTGGCTTTTTCAATGACCATTTCTGCCACTTGTACGTGACGTATTGCAGGTTCATCAAAAGTAGAAGAAACCACTTCTCCTTTTACTGAACGCTGCATATCAGTAACTTCTTCTGGTCGTTCATCAATTAAAAGAACAATGAGATAACATTCAGGATGATTAGTGGTAATAGAATGAGCAATATTTTGAAGTAAAACTGTTTTTCCCGTCCGAGGAGGAGCTACAATTAACCCTCTTTGTCCTTTTCCCAATGGAGATATCAAATCAATCACGCGTGATGACATATCTTTCTCTGTAGGATCTTGTATTTCCATTTGGAAACGTTCATTTGAATAAAGAGGAGTAAGATTATCAAAGTGGATTTTATAACGAATCTTTTCAGGTTTTTCGAAATTAATTGTATTAATTTTAAGGAGAGCAAAATAACGTTCTCCCTCTTTTGGACTGCGTATGGGACCTTCAATTGTATCGCCTGTTTTTAAAGAAAACGACTGTATTTGTGCAGGTGAAAGATAAATATCATCAGGACCAGGAAGATAATTAGCATCAGCAGATCTCAAAAATCCAAATCCGTCTTGTAAAACTTCAACAACACCTTCTCCTATAATTTCAACGTCTTGTAGAGCAAGTTTTTTCAAGATAGCAAACATTAATTCTTGTTTGCGCATAAGGGAGGCATTTTCAACTTCTAATGTTTCAGCAAAAGAAACAAGCTCAACGGGATTTTTGCTTTTAAGTTCTTGTAGTTTCATTTTTTGCATGAAATATGCTCTTTGTAATTAAGGAGAAGATTGTTCTAAATAATTTATGGAAATTTATGAGTGAAATATTATTAAGAAAAAATATCCTACACTCAATTTTTTTAATCTGCAAGTACCATTTATATGAAATTTGTTCCTGTAATATTAAGTAATTATATGAAAAACTTGAAAAAATATAAAATCCAAATAGTATTTAATTATTTTAATAACAAAAATGTGAGTTAGGATTATAGCATTAATGAAATGCTATTCAAAAGTATTTTTTACAGAAATTTATATTAATAAATTTATATTAAAGAAAGGATTATTCTTATTTATAACTGTGTTTAGTGTGGATTATTATTTATCCTCAATTTTATCCACAAAAGGAACTGAAAAAAGAATAAAAATATCACTATCTTAAAGATATTATCCCCTCTTTTTTTATAAGAGGGATTAAATTATCACAAGCATTTAATTTGTGCATAAAAAAGGAGAATTTTTCATAAATTTTAGTTTTATAAAAAACGGTGAGTATATATACACATGTCTTAACAAGGAGTTAAAATTTTTGTGACAAAAGAAAAAAAATTCTTTCATTTACACATGCTTTCTGATGCAACAGGAGAAACATTAATTTCTGTTGGAAGAGCTGTAGCATCGCAATATGCAATGATTCAGGCAACAGAGCATATCTATCCTATGATTCGTAATAGAATACAGTTACAGAAAGCTCTTGATGAAATACAACAAGAGCCAGGTATTGTTCTTTACACAATGATTGATGAAGAACTTAAACTACTCCTTCAAAAAAAATGCAAAAAAATAGAAGTTCCCTGTATTGATATATTGCATCCTGTTTTAAATGCTTTTCAGTCTTACCTTGGAATGCCAACACATTTACGTGCGAGCGCACAACATGATCTTAATGCAGATTATTTTCGCCGTATTGAGGCACTGGATTTTACAATAGAGCATGATGATGGACAGTCTTCCAGTAGCTTATCCGAAGCAGATGTGATCCTTGTGGGAATTTCAAGAACCTCTAAAACACCAACAAGCATCTATTTAGCAAATCGCGGAATCAAAACGGCTAATGTTCCTCTTATTCCAGGAATTGATTTGCCAGAATCTCTTTTAGAGGTAAAAAATTCTTTAATTATTGGTTTAATTGCTTCAGCTGAAAGAATCTCACATATTCGTCAAAATAGAGATTTAGGAGAAGGTTTTGCTCTTGATAATTATACTAATCGTATCAACATAGCTGAAGAATTAATCCATGCAAAACGCATTTGCGAACGTTTTGGTTGGCCTATTATTGATGTCACAAGACGTTCTATTGAAGAAACTGCTGCTGCAATATTTGAACTGTTATCACGATTTCGTGAAGGAAATGAGAGAAAATTCTCATGAACGCAGATACTTTAATATTAGCATCTCTTAGTTTTTATCGTGCAAAATTATTAAAAAAAGCAGGCTTAAATTTTTCCATTGAAGGAGCTTCTTTTGATGAAAGAGAAGTAGAAAAAAAAGCAAAAGAAAAAACACCTAAAGAACTCAGCTGTTTTCTTGCGAGCGCAAAAGCAAAAAATGTTTCAGATCGTTTTCCTGATGCTTTCGTTATTGGTTGTGATCAAGTTCTTGATTTTGAAGGTCAAGTTTTTCACAAAGCAACAAATATTAAAGAAGCACATCAACGTTTATGTGAATTATCAGGAAAAACCCATTCTCTTCATAGTGCGGTAGCTTTATTTAAAAATGGTCAAAAAATTTGGGTTGAAGCTTTTAGTGCACATATGTCTGTTCGTTTACTCTCATCAGAATTTATTGAACGTTATTTAGCACGCGTAGGAAAAGATGTTTTAAACAGCGTGGGAGTATATCAAATTGAAGGAGAAGGAATTCATCTCTTTGAAAAAATTGAAGGAGATTTTTTTACCATTGTTGGTTTACCTTTGCTGCCTCTACTCATAAAACTGCGCCACTTAGGAATTATTGATGGTTAACTTAATAATAAAAAAGACAAATTATCCGCGTGCTTTTGTTGTTGGTTCTCCTATTCATCATTCAAAATCGCCAAGAATTCACAATTTTTGGCTTAAACAATATGGTTTACAAGGAGAATATCTTGCACAAGAAGTAACATCTGAAGAGTTCAGTCATTTTATTGCGTCTTTACAAAAAATAGGCTTTTGTGGAGGAAATGTTACTTTGCCTTATAAACAAGAAGCTTTTCGTTTAGCAGATTATAAAGATGAGAGAGCAACAATGATTGGTGCTGTTAATACACTTTGGTATGAAGGAGATAAGCTTTGTGCCACGAATAGTGATGCCTATGGTTTTAGCGCTAATCTTGATGATTTTGTATCTGATTGGGGAGGGGAAACAGCTCTTGTTTTTGGAGCAGGTGGTGCCGCACGCGCTATCATATATGCCTTAAAAAGACGCGGATTTGAACAGATTTATTTAATTAACCGTACAAAACAACGTGCTGATAATTTAGCTCAGCATTTTGGAAAAATCATTAAAGTTTACGATTGGCATAAAATCCATGAAATACTTCATCAAGCTGATTTGATTGTTAATACAACCTCTATTGGCATAAAAAGTCCAGAAGAAAAAAGTGATTCTTTTTTTTGCGATTTTCATAAAGCAAAAAAAACGGCATTAGTAACAGATATTATTTATACACCATTGATAACTCCTTTTTTACAACAGGCAAAGGCTTGTGATCTCAAGACGGTTGATGGACTTGGGATGCTTCTACATCAGGCTGTTATAGGGTTTGAACAGTGGTTCGGAATAAGACCACAGGTAACAAAAGCGTTACGGACAGCTATTTTAGAGGATATGAGTGAAAAAAGAGAATGAAGATCATAGGATTAACGGGATCAATTGCTATGGGAAAATCAACAGTTGCTGATTTTTTCAAGCAAGCGGGTATTTCTGTTTTTAGTGCTGATGAAGCAGTACAACAGCTTTATAAAAGTGAGCCAGCTTTGTCATTCATAGAGCGTATTTTTCCTGGTGTGGTTGAAAACGGAGAAGTTAACCGTTTGAAACTTTCTGAAATTTTGATTGATGATAAAGAAAAATTACAAACATTAGAAAAAATAATTCATCCTTTGGTGCAAGAAAAAGAAAGGGAATTTATTGATATAGCGCGTGAACAAGGGAAAAAATTAGTTATTCTTGATATTCCACTTCTGTTTGAAAAAAATGGTGAAAGTCGTGTGGATAGCGTTATTGTTGTTTCTGCTCCACCAGAAATACAAAAAGAACGTGTAATGATTCGCCAAGGTATGAATGAGAAAAAATTTGCCTTTATCAACGCTCAACAAATGCCAGATGAAAAAAAACGAGAACGCGCTGATTTTATTATTGATACAGGGAAAGATTTAGAGAATACACGTCAACAGGTTTTTGATGTGATAAAAAAATTGCTAAAGAATTAAAATTATGCGTGAAATTATTTTTGATACAGAAACAACAGGTTTAGATAAAGAGAAAGATCGCATAATCGAAATTGGTTGTGTAGAAATGGTTGATCGTTATCTCACAGGACGCCAATTTCATGTTTATTTAAACCCTGAAGGCGTTATTATTCCTGATGAAGTTGTAGCAATTCACGGATTAACCAATGAACGCTTGAAAAACGAGAAAAGTTTTAGTGATATTGTTGATGAATTTTTGGAATTTATCAAAGACGCGACAATGATTGCGCATAATGCGAGTTTTGATATTGGTTTTATTAATGCAGAATTAAAACGCGTCAACAAACCGCTTATCAGTGTTGATAATATTCTTGATACATTGGCTATGGCGCGGCGTAAATTTCCTATGGGTCCTAATTCTCTTGATATTTTATGCAAACGTTTTGGAATTGATAACAGCCATCGTGTTCTTCATGGTGCTTTGCTTGATGCAGAGATTCTAGCCGATGTTTATATTGAGCTCATCGGTGGAAAGCAAGGTGTATTGGGTTTTGATAACAGAAGGGGTATTGATGAACATATCCAGAACGATAAAGATACATCTTATGCCGTTAAAATTCGCCCGCAGGCTTTACCTTCAAGATTGAGTATGCAAGAAAAAAAGTTACACGCTGATTTTATCTACAAAATGGGTGAAAAAGCTCTGTGGAATAACTTCAAAATTCATGAATAACATCATCTTTTATCTAAAAGAGTCACGATTGAAATTAAAGAATATCGATGTCAAAAAAAAACGGTCGTTGTGGGGAGGGGAACACCACAACGACCCTGTCGCTACATCGTACCTCAGCTATCATAGGAGGAGCAAAATGAAAGCTATTAATCCTGTAACAGCAAAGAAAAGCTCTAGGTACTTAATATAAAGTGCAACGACTTCACGTCTTATGAAGAGAAAAAATGGCTTTTTAGAGGCAAAGTGAAAAAATATATAAGGTTAATTTGCTTTTTTAGCTGAAATGGAGAAAAAATTGTCATGAAAGCAACAGATCATCTTTTTTTGGTTGACGGATCAGGCTATATTTTTCGTGCTTATTATGCTTTGCCGCCTTTAAAACGTAAAAAGGATGGACTTCCTGTAGGAGCAGTAGCTGGTTTTTGCAATATGTTATGGAAATTACTTTGTGATGCTCGTAATACAGCTACGGGTGTTGTTCCAACACATTTTGCTGTTATTTTTGATTATTCATCTGATACTTTTCGGAAACAAATTTATCCTGAATATAAAGCGAATCGCGTTGAACCTCCTGAAGATCTAATTCCTCAATTCGCGCTAATACGCCAAGCAACGAAGGCTTTTAATTTGCCTTGTATTGAAAAGGAAGGCTTTGAAGCGGATGATTTAATTGCTACCTATGCAAAGTTGGCAACAAAGGTTGGGGCAAAAACAACCATTATTTCTTCCGATAAGGATCTTATGCAACTCGTAAATACGCATGTATCTTTGTATGATGGAATGAAAGATAAGCATATAGGTATTTCAGAAGTTATAGAAAAATGGGGTGTTGCGCCTGAAAAAATGATTGATTTACAAGCATTAATTGGAGATTCAACGGATAATGTACCGGGTATTCCAGGCATTGGTCCAAAAACTGCAGCTCAGTTGTTAAATGAATTTGGTTCTCTTGATCTTCTATTGCAAAACGTAACAGAAATTAAACAAACAAAACGACGTGAAAACATTCAAGCTTATAGAGAACAAGTTAAAATATCTCGTGAACTTGTCAGGCTTAAAACAGATGTTCCTATAGATAATGATTTAGATGATTTTATTTTGGAGCCACAAGATGGTCCACGTTTAATTGCTTTTTTGAAAGCGATGGAGTTTTCAACATTAACGCGTCGCGTGGCAGAGGCAACAACATGCGATGCAGCTGTTATTGACGCACTTGATATAAATGTTGAATGGGAAAAACTAAGCCCCAGGAATGATTCTGATATCAGGCATGATTCTGATATCAAGAATACTGAGCGCGCATCCCTTCATAATTTTTCTGAAAATTCTCCACAAGTTTTTGCACAAGAACGTAAAGATCAAGCGCTGACTCAAAAAATTACAAGAGATGCTTATACAACAATTCTTGATGAGGAAATTTTAAAAGACTGGTTATCACAAGCACAAGAGCAGGGTTTTTTCGCTTTTGATACTAAAACAACATCTCTTGATCCGATGCAAGCAAAGCTTGTTGGTTTTTCACTCGCATTACAGCCGGAAAAAGCAGCTTATATACCTCTTGAACATTTTGATGAAGGAGAAGAGGACCTTTTGAGGGGCGGGCGCATTGCTTCACAGATTGGGGCTCGAAAAGCTTTAGCACTTTTAAAACCGATATTAGAAGATTCAGCGGTGTTAAAAATTGGTCATAATATAAAATATGATTGGTTGGTGATGAAGCAATACGACATTATGATAAGCTCTTTTGACGACACCATGCTTTTATCATATGCTTTTGATGCTGGAATGTTAACCCATAATATGGATGATTTGTCTGAACGTTGGCTTGAGCATAAACCAATTGCCTATAAAGATTTAACGCATAACGGGAAAAAAATTACTTCTTTTGCACAAGTAGATTTAAAACAAGCAACCCTTTATGCGGCGGAAGATGCTGATATAAAGCTACGTCTTTGGCAAGTATTGAAACCGCAACTTGTTGCTCGTGGAATGACAAAAATTTATGAGCGTCTTGATAGACCTCTTGTAGAAGTTCTTGCAAGAATGGAAGAACGGGGGATTCTTATTGATCGGCAGATTTTATTGCGTCTTTCAGGAGAGTTGGCACAAGCTGCTTTGATTCTAGAAGAGGAAATTTACAAACAAGCTGATGAAAAGTTTAATCTTGCTTCGCCAAAGCAATTAGGGGATATCCTTTTTGGCAAAATGGGATTGCCTGGAGGCGCTAAAACAAAGGGTGGACAATGGTCAACTTCTGCACAGACCTTAGAAGAGTTGGCTGCTGAAGGTCATATTTTACCGCGTAAAATTATTGAGTGGCGTCAACTTTCAAAGCTAAAATCTACCTATACAGATGCCTTGCCTTCTTATATTTTTTCAAAAACAGGGCGAGTTCACACGAATTATTCTTTGGCAATAACATCAACTGGTCGGTTATCATCATCAGAGCCAAATTTGCAAAATATTCCAGTGCGAACTGCTGAAGGACGTAAAATTCGAACAGCTTTTATTGCTCCCAAAGGATATGTGTTACTTTCTGCTGATTATAGTCAGATTGAGTTGCGCATTCTTGCACATATTGCGGATATAAAAGCATTAAAAGAAGCTTTTGCTAAAGGGCATGATATTCACGCTATAACGGCATCACAAATGTTTGGTGTTGCGATAGAAGGAATGCATTCAGATATACGACGGCGTGCAAAAGCGATTAATTTTGGTATTATTTATGGTATTTCAGCTTTTGGATTAGCCAATCAATTGGGAATTTCACGCCAAGAAGCGGGTCGTTATATTCAACTGTATTTTGAAAGATTTCCAGGAATTAAAGATTATATGGAGAAGACCAAAATCTTTGCACGTGAAAATGGTTATGTAGAAACAATTTTTGGACGTCGTATCCATTATCCAGAAATAAAAGCAAAGAATGTAAAAATTCGTTCTCTTAATGAGCGGGCAGCTATCAATGCTCCAATTCAAGGTTCTGCGGCCGATATTATTCGCCGCGCTATGATACATATGGAAGATGCTTTAAAAGCAGAAAAACTATCAGCAAAAATGTTGCTGCAAGTTCATGATGAACTGATTTTTGAAGTACCAGAAGAAGAAAGTAAAAAAACCATGACTGTTGTTAAAAATGTTATGGAAAATGCTACAATACCGGTTCTATCTTTATCTGTACCGCTTGAAGTAAAAGTTATGACGGCTCAAAATTGGGATGAGGCACATTAATTTTTTTATTTATTTTTAAGAATATTGATTGCGTTGGAAAGATTAAGATAGGCTTTGATAGGCAAATGATCTGAAGCAATGCGTGCAAGTGGTGAATAATGATTTTCAATACTTGTTACCAATTGGTGGGGAAAAGAAAAAACTCTATCAAGGGCTAACAAAGGAAAACGAGAGGGAAAGCTTGGTACAACTTCAAAAGTGCTATCAAAATAGGGAGAAAAATGATTTAAAGATGAGCCTTTTCCCATTCGCCATTCATTAAAATCTCCTATGAGGAGTGTAGGCATAAGGGGGCGTTTTTGGAAAATTTCAAGGAGCATTTTTGTTTGTTGTTTACGAGAGTAACGTAATAAGCCAAAATGAGCCGCAATAATACGAATAGGGCCTGCTGCCATTTCCAACTCTACAATTACAGCCCCACGTGGTTCAATACTAGGAAGAGTGACTTGTAAAGTATCACGTACATATCCCTTTCGCAAAAAAAGAGCATTCCCATGCCAACCATGGCCATGAGGTGACATAGTATTAAGAGGTACAGGAATCAAACCGGTTTCAGCTTTTAATAGCTGAAGATTAATCAAACCGATGCGTTCCCCAAAACGTTTATCTGCTTCTTGAAGAGCAAGGATATCAACTTGTAATTCAGTAATAACACGGACAATTCTTGTAGGATTAAAAACTTTATCAACACCTACACATTTATGCACATTATAGGAAGCAACGGTCAGATCATAATTACTATTTTGATTGACGATGTTTGATTGATGATGAGAGCGGCTGTGAATTGTATTTAAAAAGGAGCTATGGAGTTTTTGTTGGATAAAACCGGTAAACCAAGGGAATTTTTGCTTATAAGGGATTTTTGTCATTTTGCGAAAAGAATAGTTTCTAAGAAGCAGAGGGTAAAGATTTACACTAAAAACAAAAGAACCTTGTTTCTTTTAGAAACAAGGTTCTTTAATTAAGTAATGATTTTTGCAATCAATCACGGTTTGAGCCAAGAAACTGTAGCAAGAAGACAAACATATTGATGAAATCAAGATAAAGATTCAGCGCGCCCATAATAACTTTACGTCCTCTGGTATCGCTTTCATCTCCTTCATAATACATCAACTTAATGCTCTGGGTATCGTAGGCTGTTAAACCAGCAAAGATAAAAACACCAATCACAGAGATAGCAAACTGCAAAGCGCTTGATCCAAGAAAAATGTTCACAATCATGGAAAGCAACAAGCCGATCAATCCAATGAATAAGAATGAACCGATTGCTGTGAGATCACGCTTTGTTGTGTATCCATAAAGTGAAAGAGCTCCAAAAGTTGCGGCGGAAATGACAAAGGTTTGCACAACACTTTCTGTCGTATAGCGCAAAACGATTGAAGACAGTGAAAGACCAACCAGAGCAGCATAACCAAAAAAGAGACTACGAGCAGCATTTGTGCTCAATGTATTAATTTTAAAACTGAGAAATAAGACTGCTATGAGTGGTGCAAACATAACAATATAAGAGAATGGCGATGTATAAAATGTTACTCCAAATGGTGTTAGATAAACACTGCTATTGATTTGAGCTGCTGCTTGGCTCATATCTGTTGTCGTTGCTAATGATACAATTGCATAAGCGGCAGCAGCTGTAATAAGCAAACCAATGGCCATTGCATTGTAGACACCCAACATATAGTCGCGTAATCCCTGATCAATTGATGCATCGGCATGAGAAGCAGGTGCCGAACGTAAATCTTTAAAATTAGCCATAATATAAAATCCTTTAGCATATGTTCTGTCAGGTATAGGGCTTTAAAGGTGTCTCTGTCATTACACAGATAAGCTTGGTATAAGCCTTAATTGGGCAAATACAAAAACCCTTAAGAATCACTGACAGAATTCCAGCATATATGCTCTTATTATGGAGATTTATTTAAAAATTACAAGAGATTTATATGAAGAAGGAACCTTACAAATTGGTAAGGAAATAGTTCATTTTAATAAAAAATATTTCCATTTTTTGCCATATTTTTGCAAGATAAAAAGACTATACTTAAAAGCTTTTCTATTTTCACAGAAACTATGTAATACAATCCCTTATAAAATATTCACTATTTTTGCGTTTATGAGAAGAGCGGCAAGTATCATCACACTATTTTCAACCTCCAATATTGCATCTGTTTTGCACGGTTATAAGAGCTATTGAATTGGATTTTTATATAATATATTGATGTATAATGATAAATTGTCTTTTTGAATGCTAAATGATACTCCGAATATCGCAAGATTCTCTGGTTGAAAATCTGTTCATATTAAATCAATCAAGATTATTGACTTGTGTCTTGCAAGAGACATTGTTTTAATGGATTCAACATGAACAGATTCCAAATAAAAGAGATTTAGGATAGTAAGGGCTTTTATTCAATATGAAAAACGGTAATTTATATTTATAATCAATATGTTGCTTTAACAAGACACCATTGAAAATAGTTGAAAAAATGTTTTTTATTAAACAATATATAAAATAAAAAAGGAGAGTTTTTAAACGAAGCACTTAAGAAAGGCTCTGTAAAATCGATATCTGTAAAAACTAAAAAACGTACGAAAATCAATTGTTCAAATCAAATAAACAGAACTTCAAATGCTGTGAAATGTCTCCTCAAAAATTGTGATGTAGGACACATGGATAAAAAATATTGATTCTATTTGAGTTCATTTCTTTTGCACTAACTAAGTGTAGAAATGTAAAGTTGAAAAGAAAGTAAGATCTTATAGTCCCATGAAGAGAAACACGTGAAATGACGAGCAACAAGAATTGATTAAGAGAAATCAATGCGTAATCAGACTTGTGACGGTCAATAATCTCTGTTTTCTAAGGCACTGAACATATCAATGAGAAGATGTACTATTGGAATGACGCCTTGCTTTCATCCAAGTACGCAATTCTTCAATAAGGATGGCAATAACACCGAGAGTGATAAAACTATCTGCAAGGTTGAAAATAGCAAAATAAAAAATATCATCAATATGAAAAAGTATATAATCAGTGACATGATGAAAGCGAATACGATCAATGAGATTGCCGATGGCTCCCCCAATAATAAGAATAAGGCCAAAGCGCATTAAAGACTTATTATATTCAGTATTTTTCCATAACCATAGAAGAAAGATAATCACAATGATCGTGATGGCGATGATTCCCCACTGAGAAAAGGAAGAAAAAAACGAAAATGCAATGCCAGAATTGCGCACATGATAAAGGGAAAGAAAAGGAATAAGCGAAATTTCTGTTCCTAAAGGCATATTGTGCATAACCCAGTATTTGACAGCTTGATCAAGTACTACTGTAAAAGCCAAGCCCAAGAGAAGAAAAGGGAGTGATTTACGAATCATGTTTTTCCTCACATGGTTCCAGTATTAAATAGGGGCGACGGATTTCATAAAGCATAACAGCTGTTGCTACAGCTAGATTAAGCGAGTCTGCTCGTCCGCTTTGTGGAATACGCGTAAGTTTATCACACCGATTCGTAAGAAGATCTGATAATCCCTGTTTTTCATTCCCCATTAAAAGGATAACAGGACCATTTTTGAAATCAAGTGTCCGATAATCCAGAGATCCTTTGAGATGCGTGCCAACGATCATGCCTTTAAAGTGAGAAGACCAGTTTAAAAAGCCGTTTTCATCAAAACGATAAAGTGGTACAGAGAAAATAGATCCCATGGTTGCACGGACTGTTTCAGGCGAGAAAGGGTCTGTTGTCTCGCCAATTAAAATAACACCTTTAGCACCTACAGCATCAGCGGTTCGAATAATGGTACCAAGGTTTCCAGGATCACGTACACGATCAAGCGCGATGTAAACATCTTTAATCTGCCCTTTTATCATTTCAAAAGAGTGCCATTTTTGCTTGAAAATACCAATAACTGTTTGTGGATTATCGCGTCGGGTAAGTGATTCCATAACCTTTTGTGAGGCTTTAATAACAAAACCACCGTTGGCTACAGCACGTGCGGCAGTATTTTCGATAGTAGCATTACCGATTTCACTTTTAGAAAAAATAAGCGTCTGTATTGTCCAGCCAAGATTGAGAGCATCAATGACCAATTTCAATCCTTCTGCCATGAAAAGACCTTCTCTATTACGGTTTTTCTTTTGGCTAAGTGCTTTAAGATTTTTTATGATGGGGTTGCTAAGAGAGGTAATTTCTTTCACTCTACCAGTTTTGGGTCTACACATATTCAAGCAATCCAACGGCTAAAAAGAGAAGTAGAAAGAGCACGTCCTGCAACTTCTTCACGCAAAATGAGTTCTCCTGATTCGACCGTACCACCAAGATTTACAAATGCATCACGCATTAAAGCATGAAGTGCAAAGAAGGAAGCACGAATAGAATAAGCTGTAAGGACAACAGAGAGCGGTTTATCAGAGAGAAGTTTACGACAATTTGTGATCATGGCGGGTAAATGATCAAACAGTTGCCAAATTTCACCATGGGGTCCACGCCCATAAGCAGGGGGATCAAGAAGAATCATATCATAGCTTTTTTTACGACGCAGTTCACGCTCGACAAATTTCATAGCATCATCGCAAATCCAGCGAATAGAATGATCTGGTAATCCTGCTCTTTCTTGATTAGCTTTTGCCCACGCAATGGCTTTTTTAGAAGCATCAACATGGGTAACATTCGCACCCGCTCGTGCTCCAATCAAAGAGGCAATACCTGTATAGCCAAAAAGATTCAACAATTTTATAGGGCGTTCGGCTTTAACAATTTGTTCTTCCATAGAGCGCCAATGGGCATCTTGTTCAGGAAAAACCCCTACATGACGAAAGGAAGTAAAACGGCCTAGAAAAGACAATCCATTCCAAGCAAGAGCCCATGTTTCATCAAGTGGCTTTTTAGGAAAATGCCAACGCCCAACCCCTTCTTCATCAAGGTTTCCTGTGAAAATAGCATCAACATCAGCCCATTGTTTTTGTGGTAAAGCGGGTTTCCATAGTGCTTGACCTTCTGGTCGAATAATGCGGTAAGCTCCATAACGTTCTAATTTTTGTCCATGACCAGAATCAATGAGAGCATAGTTTTCGCTTATACCCGTTTCTAAAATAAGGGGCAGCTTTTCCTGCGGATATCTATTGTTATGGGAGAATTGAAAGCATTGTGCGGGCATGTTTTGTATCACGGTATATGAGGTATAAAAATATATTATAAAGCTCTTAAATGTTTCGTAAAAGTGCAAAAAAGCTAAAGTCAATTAAAACATGTATAAAAAAAGAAAAAGAGCACTTTTAACTCTGTACTGAATATAAAATACTAAAGAGAAAAGATTTCATTTAAATACCATTACACCAGATTTGTGATAGATGTTTTCAATTTTTCAATCTCGGCTTTACTTTTTTTGAGAGCTTTTTTGTATTTGTGATAGGAAAACCAACTGATCAGATTTCCTAATAAAATACCAAAACTAAAGAAAATAAAGAGCCATATAAAGAGGGGAGCATGATAAGTAAAACTTTCAGGATTTGCTCGAAAAGGATCAAGGGTTAACGGAACCATTTGACGATTAGCCACGATAAAAACAATCAAAACCGCTGCGAGAATCACACCGATACTTGTTAGAAGAATACGTTTAATTATCATAAGTTTCTCACTGATTAAGACGGTCGCGTAAATCCTTGCCAGTTTTAAAAAAAGGAATCCACTTTTCTTCAACAGAAACGGCTTCACCTGTTCGTGGATTACGTCCATTACGGGCTGAACGGCTTTTTACAGAAAAAGCTCCAAATCCACGAAGTTCAACGCGATTGCCATTTGCAAGTGCTGTTGCAATTTCCTCAAAAATAGCGTTTACAATATTCTCCACATCCCGTTGAAAAAGATGCGGGTTATGACGAGCGATAATTTGTACAAGCTCTGATTTTACCACAATAGCCTCACTTTCACACAAAAAAATTTTGTAATTGTGCACTCCATGCATATTACAATATATAAACGGATAAAAGCAAAATAAAATCAAGAAAAAACAAATTGCAAGAAACAAAATTTGAAAATACCTTCTATAAAGGGTATACAGATTAAAAATGCGGAGGATTTAAGAGATCAGGAGAGTATGTCCGTACACAATCATTATGAAGCCTTTTCAACGCAATCATCTTTTGGAGATGTTTTAAAAAAAGCATCCCGTCATTCGCGTCGCATTAGCATATTAAAAATTTTTTTACCTCTCTTAGCGTTGATTTCAGCGCTGGTTTTTTGCTGGTTTACGTTTTTCTTGGTTCCCGTTACTTCTGATTCTATGCCTTTGAATAATGGAGAAAGTGGCGTGATGAATTTGACGATGCTCAATCCAAAATTAGAAGGGTATACGCGTGCTCATGAACCTTATTGGCTTAAAGCAGAAAAGGCATTTCAAGACCATACACACGCTGGAATGATTGGGTTGCAAAACATTACAGCTAGAGCATTTATGGGCCAACAACGACAGGTTTTTCTCGTCGCACAAGGGGGGGTTTACGATAACATTAATGGTTTTTTACAGTTGGATAAGCCATTCACGATTACGACGAATGATGGGATGATGGTACGATTTATGTCAGCTAGTATTAACTTATCCGAGGGACAGTTAAAAACAGATCAACGTGTTAATATTCAGCAAGCCGGTTTGAATCTTGCCGCAAACGCCTTACAAATTCGAGAAAAAGGAAAAAACATATATTTCCATGGTGGTGTGCATTTAGTGCTTCAAAAGCAATAACGCAATATCAATACAAATCTTTAAAGGATATTTATAAAGAGAAGTATGTGTATATACAAACAGAAGAATTGAAATAATGAAATCGTACAAAAGATGGATAGGTGTGATGTTAGCTTTTAGCATGGGAATGTTAGGAGAAGGAGCAGTTTTAGGATATGCTGAAGTGGCTCATTTTGGAATAAGTCTATCAAGCGATAAAGAACCGGTAGAACTTCATGCAGATTCTTTGGAAATACGTGATAAAGAAGGGATAGCGCTTTTTAAGGGTGATGTTTCAGTGGTACAAGGTGAACGTCTTTTAAAAACGGCAGAATTAGTTGTTTACTACGATAAAGCATATAAAGAAATTGATAAAAACAAGGAAGATACAAAGGCATCATCTGTTTCTTTATTTGGTTCGTCGAGTATACAAAAAATGGAAGCTTTAGGAAAAGTTTATATAAAAATTGCTACGCAAGTTGCTACGGGTGATAAAGGTGTTTTTGATGGAAAGTCAAAAATGATGAGTTTGACAGGGAATCATGTTGTGTTAACTGATGGTGACAATGTGGCAACGGGGTGCAAACTAACGGCAAATATGGAAAGCGGAAAGGCTTTTTTAGAAGGTTGTGAGACGCCTAAGAAAAAAGGTCGTGTTTCTATTATTTTAAAACAAAATCAAAAGAATGGCCATTAAGATTTCATGTTTGGAATCAAAAGAAAAAAACAGACCGATAGGTATAATCTTGAAAGTGAAGCTTCAAAAAATCCCTTAAAAGGGACCTTGATTGCCAGTAATTTGATTAAAGTTTATCGAGGAAGACGAACTGTTAATGGTGTTTCTTTTGGCATTCGTACGGGAGAAGCCGTTGGCATTTTAGGGCCCAATGGGGCAGGTAAAACAACTTGTTTTTATATGGTGACAGGGCTTATAAAATCTGATGGAGGATCCATTAAAATTGATGGATTTGATATTACGCATCTTCCGATGTATCGACGTGCGCGTTTAGGTATTGGATATCTTCCACAGGAAGCGTCTATTTTTCGTGGTCTTTCAGTAGAAAATAACATTAAAGCTGTTTTAGAGGTCGTTGAAAAAGATCGCCTTAAACAACGTGAAGAGTTAGATAGCCTTTTACATGAATTTAAAATTGATCATTTACGTAAAATGTCTGCACTTTCGTTATCTGGAGGTGAACGTCGGAGACTTGAAATTGCGCGCGCTTTAGCTTCTCGTCCCCATTTTATGTTACTTGATGAACCATTTGCAGGAATTGATCCTATCGCTATTTTCGATATTCAACAACTTATTCGTCATTTAACGAGGCGTGGCATTGGTGTTTTAATAACGGATCATAATGTGCGTGAGACATTAGGGCTTGTCGATCGCGCTTATATTATTCATACAGGGCGGGTGTTAGTTCACGGTTGTCCTAACGATATTATCAACAACGTTGATGTACGCAGAATTTATTTGGGAAATCAGTTTTCTCTTTGATTTTACAGCTTTCACGAGTTTCCATTTAAGTTTAACCAAACATTATTACTGAAAATTTCCTTATTTATGCCAAAACTTCTTTTATGACTATAACCTTAATGTTGTTATTGAGTGGTGAAAAAGGCTTCATCATTAGAGGTTAGTTTGTTGTTTTATAAGTTTAGCTTACTCATAATTATATCATAGAAAAGATATCACTAGATTAACGTGATAATGAGTGATAAACGAAGCTCTCAATAAATGCGTGTGTTATTGAAAGGTAAGAGATATTTATCATATTTTTCTCTGTCGAATCAAATAATATATCGATGATGCTGTTTTAGGTATTTTGATGGGAGCACCGGTTTATATATTGCGGTTATTCAATAGGAGTTGTCGTATTTTATTGGTTTATATCGCCTATTTGAAAATAGGAGCTTGGCTACAGATATCAGGCTAAATCTATAAATCTTTTAAAATAATCATTAAATTTCTAAAAATCTTTATATTCTTGTTATAAGTCGATGTTCAAGCTATACAGTAATTTTCAAAGTAAAGGTCTATTTTGCTCAGTATGCTTTTCATCTTAATTTAAGGGCTCATTGTTTAAAGAAAGAAAAACTCTGATGGCGGATTATACATCAACTCTTATGACAAGTTTAATAAGTTTATGAATAATGGCCTTTTCTAGAGTCGTAAGGAAATTAACTTTATGAACAACTTCATTTGTTTGGTTTCTCATGCCGTTAATGATGATCCGAATACTATTTATTATTGTTTTAGAAGTGATATGAGATGTATTGAGCCATCACCCATTATAAATTGAAAAGTAAAAACACATGCGATGTTGCGAAAAGTGAAAGAACATTAAGTATCTATAGCGTTTATAGGTTTATTGATGAGCATTTTAGCGTGTAAGAGGAAAATTAAAGTATGAATTTGAGTGAGTTAATAGCACCGGAAGCGATCATTCCGGCTCTTAAGGCTAATTCGAAAAAACAGGTTCTGCAAATTTTAGCCGAAAAAGCTTCCAAGCTAACAGGTCTTAGTGAGCATGTGATTTTTGATGTTGTTTTACAACGCGAGAAGCTTGGTTCAACGGGTTTGGGTGGAGGTATTGCGATTCCTCATGGAAAATTACCTGATATTAATCGGATCATTGGTATATTTGCACGTCTTGAAAGTCCTGTTGATTTTGAAGCTCTTGACGACGAACCTATAGATCTCGTTTTTCTCCTTTTAGCACCTGAAAATGCTGGTGCAGATCACTTAAAAGCTTTATCACAGATCGCACGTGTTTTGCGTCACACTGATGTTGTACAAAAGTTGCGCAGTACGCATAATGCCAATGCGCTTTATGCTTTATTGATTCAAACTTCAGAATCAAATGCAGCTTAAAAGTTATTATGAGCGTATAAATTGCGAGGTATGCACTACAGAGCGTAGGAAATAATATAATTTGCATCTTAAGACTAATAACAAAAGGTTATGTCATGAGATTTAAGAAAATTACTTCTAATTGAACCTTCTTTTTAAAGAGCAACCAACAAAAACGAAGGGCTTTTCCTTTCTTGTTCTCGTATATTAAAGCATCTAATTATTATGTTCGTGGATTCTTTTATCCTGTTATACTGTAAAAACACTATCATTTGAGATATGGTGAGATAAATTCTGTAAGTTTTCTTAATATATTAAGTGCTTTTAGAGTGCGTGGTAAATATTTTAAAACAGGACTTGTCTGTAGAGCCTTTAGTTAAGTGAATCACATGAGTGGGAAGAAAAGAGGAGATCGCTCGACAAGAATCCAAACTTTTTCAGTCCAGATTGGATTAAGAATCTTCGTCCTTTGAAAGCGGGAAAGAAATCAACAGAAAAGTTTATTTGTGCATTGAATTTTTTTGTAAGTTGAGTTTGAGTGTTTAGGGATAATATTTTAATGCTCAAGAAGAAATAAGAGATATATTGTATCTTCAGTATAGCAAGATATTAATTTTAAATATAATTCACTATTTCGCATGTTGGATGAGAGATCCGAATATTGTAAAATTCTCTCATTCCAAACTTGTTTATGTTGAATCAATCAAAACCATTTCCTTGCACGTTGTAAACGGAATTAGCGTGTGGATAAAAACTGTACAAGAAAGGGGTAAAAATGCTTCTTATGAATCGTCTCAAGTATTGAGGGTTGCAGTAAAACATTGGGAGCTGGAAAATAGTGTTATGATGCCAGCTTTCTTCTTCACAAGTGGAGAGATCAACTATTTTATAGATATGATTTAGATGTCTGCTGTTGTATAGAGCTCATGCTAAAGAACAATTTTGTACGGTAAGAATGAAAATTATACCTTTAGGTTGGGTGAAAGAGTTTTTATGCATAGGAAGATTTATTTAAGTGTCTTTAATTGATTAAAATATTGTTTAAAAAATGGTAATGTTAGAACTGCTATAGAAAAAAGTTTTATATTTCTTTTTATAAATTACTTAGAAATAAGATAAGGAGACTTTCCCAAAGAATTCTTAAGAAGTTTTTTATAACAGAAAGAAAAATATCGTCTAATACATTAAAATAATACGATTAAGCTATTATAAGTTACTAAAATCATTTTAGAAATTAATAATTGGAGATGAAATATATAGGGAAATAAGATCAAAAGAAACAAAGTTGTATGTGATTATTGAGATAGAATCTAAATTCTTTATGTTTTATTATTAATACCTTGATAATATTTTATTATTTTTACAAGGTCTTTTGAAGGTTGAGAAAAAGTGTTATCGGGACGATATTGAATACGAAATATGAATGCACTATAATGAGTAAAAGGTGGAGTATTTTGCGAACATAAATGTATTGAATGCATAAAGTCGAGAAGTGATATTCGTAAGGCGATTAAGCTTTTTTGCGGGGAGTCCGGGGTGTATTTTCAAAATTTTGCATCAGATTGCTTGTGATATAAAGAGTATGGTTTATTTCTTAATAGTGTGATGGTATATTTTCATCTCGTTTTGAAGTTCTATAGCTTAAAGAAATCGTTTTTTATACAAAAACGAAATAAGTAGCGTAAAATGAAGATGTTATTTTTTAATGTGGTTATTGAATAAGAAGTTTATTTTTTGGTAACGATTAAAAGGTCATAATGAAACGTAGAAATCTATTTTGATTAGTTTGAAAATATTTCGCTTATTGAAGGAATTAGGACAATAACACATGAATGTCGGGGAGTTTTTGTTGAATTTTTCCAATGAAGAAAATCTTGTTAGAGACTAAAGAAGTGAGCTAAATGAAGATGTTTGAAAAGACTGTTATTGCTGCATCTGTAATGGTTCTTGTTACAGCGGGAGTGGCATATGCACAAACGCCAAGCCGTTTAAATCAATTTGAAGCGTGGGGAGCCTATTCTTATAAATCGCCCAAAAATACGATTTGCTATGTGTTATCGGTACCTTTGAAGGCTCTTCCAACGACAGTTAATCATGGTGATAACTTTTTCTTGGTTACCAAGCGTTCTCATTCACCTATTTCGTTTGAACCGCAGTTTATGGCTGGTTATACCCTTCAAGAAGGGTCGAGAGTGACAGTGACCATTGGAGGTAAGGACTTTGATTTTTTCACGAAAGATTCCTCAGCTTGGCTGGCGTCATCAGAGCTAGAAAAGCAGCTTGTTTCTGCTATGCGTGCTGGAAGCAATATGACAGTGCAAGCGATATCAAAACGAGGAACGCATACCACTTATACTTATTCCTTAAAAGGGGTCACTGCTGCATTAAATGCAGCTCAAAAGTGCCATTAAGGTTTCGATAACTCTAAAATAGTGATGTGAATTGGAAAGCAATGGCCATTTCTTATGACCTTAGACCAGTTGGTTCATGTTTTGCACGAAAAACAGATAATGTGGTCGTGAAGGAGAGTTCTAAGCTCTCTTTAATTGGTTTGTCGCAAGATGAAATGATGCAAGCTTTAAAGACAGTTGGTGTACCAGAGCATCAAACGCGTATGCGTGTGCGTCAGCTTTGGCATTGGCTTTATGTGCGTGGTGTTTCAAATTTTGATGAGATGCTGAATATTTCTAAAGCAATGCAAGAAACACTTAAGTGTCATTTCTCCATTGCGCGCCCAGAAATTGTTGGAGAACAAATATCAAAAGATGGTACGCGTAAATGGCTCTTACGTTTTCCTGCACGTGGAGCTGGAAGGCCTGTTGAAATTGAAACGGTTTATATCCCTGAAGAAGGACGTGGTACTTTATGTCTTTCATCGCAAGTAGGGTGTACGTTAACCTGCTCTTTTTGCCATACGGGAACGCAGACGCTTGTTCGTAATCTGACCGCAGAAGAAATTTTGGCACAATTATTGGTTGCACGTGATTGTTTGGGTGATTTTCCTGATAAGAATACCCCTGATGGAGCAATTGTTCCCATTGAAGGACGAAAAATTACCAATATTGTTATGATGGGAATGGGAGAACCTCTTTATAATTTTGAAGCTGTTAAAAAAGCTTTATTGATTGCCTCTGATGGCGATGGACTTTCTTTATCAAAACGTCGAATTACGCTTTCAACTAGTGGAGTTGTTCCTGGAATTATCCGAACTGGAGAAGAAATTGGTGTTATGTTAGCAATTTCACTCCACGCAGTACACGATACACTAAGGGATATGCTTGTTCCCATTAATAAAAAATATCCGCTTGCTTTACTAATGGAGGCTTGCCGTAATTATCCTGGTCTTTCCAATGCAAAACGAATCACATTTGAATATGTTATGCTGAAAGATATCAATGATAGTTTAGATGATGCTAAGCGATTGATTCAGTTATTGAAAGGGATTCCTGCTAAGATTAATTTAATCCCTTTTAATCCGTGGCCAGGGAGTAATTATCAATGTTCTGATTGGGAGCAAATCGAGCGTTTTGCTGATGTCGTTAATCAAGCGGGCTATGCTTCTCCTATTCGGATACCGCGTGGACGCGATATTTTAGCTGCATGTGGACAGCTTAAATCAGCTTCAGAGCGCTTACGTAAATCTGAACGTTTACGACTTGAAAATGCCATTGGTCATTAGGTAACGCAATTTTCAGCGATATCGAGGCCTATACTTTTTTGTTTGTAATTTAATATCCAAACTTCATGCGATGGCATATGTGAGACAGAGATTAAGATGGATAAGTGCTAGACGAACAGTTTCAGCGTTTATATGCTAAATGGGGTAAGAGATTGTCTATAGTCTGTTTACATAATCTCTGAAATAAGAAGGAAACCTAATTTAGAGGGAATATGAGGTCTTAAGGATTATAACTAATTTCTACCTTATTATCATACTCGTTAATTCGGTTTTATGTCTTTTAAAAGCATCTACGGTAATATCTTTTAAAAAGTGGAGATTGTGCACTGCCTCATGCTTTTGTTTATTATTTTCTTAAATAAGATCACGCATCACAAGCAAAACAGAGGATCTAAAATATAAATACCATTGAGTTATCCATTGATATGTTTTTTAAGTATCTCTTAGTACACTCTTCATATCACGATAATGCTTGTGAGGAGTATAACAAAAAGCTTCTGTAAATGTATTGTACTCCTACACCTTTATGTTTAATAAAGGTGTAAATTGGTACCACCATTCTATTTTTCAGCTCCCAATGTTGTAACAGCTTTTAGTACTTGAGATGGTTTATAAGAGGTGTTTTTATTCTTTTCTTAGATAGTTTTTATCCATACGAAAACTCCAGCTTCTCTTGTGATGTACAAAGGAAAGGTATTGTTTTATCCAAAACAAACAGGTTTGAAATGAAAAAATCTTATAATATTTGTTTTTTTTATTTAAATTAAAAGCGATACATTACACGTATAAATCAATGTTTTGTAACCACAAGGAGATGGAGGGCAAAGCTGGTAAAAGTACCAGCAATAAGCCAGTCGAGAAAGCGAATATAAAGAGGGTTCTTTTTGAGAGTTTTGGTAAGTTTATGCGCTGTAAAAACGATTGCAATTGTAATGGGGAAAGAAATAGGAATATAAGAGAGTCCTAAAAAGAGCAATTTTTGTGTTGCCATAGGATCATTCGCATTGATAAATTGTGGTAAGAATGTCGCGTTAAAGAGTATAACTTTAGGATTGAGAAGATTAATTCCAATACCAGCAAGATAGTTACGTTTAGCGCTTTGAGATTTAGAAGATGTCTGTTCAAAGGAAAAAGTGGGGTTTCTCCGTAAAGCTTGAAAGGAAAACCATAAAAGATAAAAGGCGCCAACAATTTTCAGAAGAACAAAAGTATGTGGTGCAGCAAAAATAAGCGCTGATAAGCCAAGTGCTACAGCGGTAACCTGAATGGCAAACCCTGTTGCACTACCCAAGGCGCACATAATTCCAGCTTTTTTGCTTTGTGTAATGGTTCGTCCTACAGAAAGCATCATATCTGGTCCTGGAATAAGTGCTAAAATCAACGATGCTAAAGCAAATTGTACAACAATAGACCACTCCGGTAGAAATGACACGTAAATCTCCTTTTATTTTTAAGCAGTGTTCACTATTTATACTTTGAGGCACCTTTATTTACGCTTTTTGCGTCTTTTTAATGTTGCTTAAAAAGAATTTATTTTTATATTTCTTGCATCGTTTTGATTTTTGGGTAGAAATAAAAAAGTAGCTCATATAGAACGTTAAAATGAAAAAGTGGCAAAATATTAGAAAAGTTGTTTTGGCTTATTCAGGTGGATTGGATACGTCAATTATTCTTAAATGGTTGCAAAGTGCGCTAGGTGTTGAAGTTGTAACTTTTACAGCAGATTTGGGGCAGGGGGAAGAGCTAGAACTTGCTCGTCGTAAAGCTGAAATGCTAGGTGTTAAAGAGATCTACATTGAAGATTTGCGCGAAGAATTTGTGCGTGATTTTGTGTTTCCGATGTTTCGAGCCAATACCGTTTATGAGGGGACTTATCTTTTAGGAACATCAATTGCACGTCCACTTATTTCAAAACGCCTTATTGAAATTGCTGAGGAAACAGGGGCAGATGCCATTGCTCATGGAGCAACAGGAAAAGGCAATGATCAGGTACGCTTTGAGCTTTCCGCTTATGCGCTTAATCCTGATATAAAGATTATTGCTCCATGGCGTGATTGGGATTTTAAGAGTCGGACAGATCTCTTTGAATTTGCTCGTATTCATCAAATTCCTGTAGAAAAGGATAAGCAAGGTGAAGCGCCTTTTTCAGTGGATGCAAATTTATTGCATTCTTCATCAGAAGGAAAGATTTTAGAAGATCCAGCACTTCCTGCTCCTGAATATGTCCATATGCGTACTCTTTCGCCGGAAGATGCTCCAGATCAAGCAACCAGAATTACTCTTGGCTTTAAAAAAGGCGATGCTGTTTCAATCAATGGAAAAAATTTATCACCTGCAACTTTACTTGCAGAGTTAAATCATTATGGGCGCGATAATGGTATTGGTCGGTTAGATTTGGTAGAAAATCGCTTTGTGGGTATGAAATCACGGGGTATTTATGAAACACCAGGTGGAACCATTCTTTTGACGGCTCACAGAGCTATAGAATCTTTAACGTTAGATCGTGGCGCAGCTCATTTAAAAGATGAATTGATGCCACGTTATGCAGAACTCATTTATTATGGATTTTGGTTTTCGCCGGAACGTAAGATGTTGCAGGCAGCTATTGATTTATCTCAAGAACATGTTGAAGGTGAAGTCACGTTAAAGCTTTATAAGGGGAATGTAATTATTGAAGGGCGCCAAAGTAAAAAATCACTTTATTCCAGTGAGTTAGTAACTTTCGAGGATGATCAAGGTGTTTATGATCAAAGAGATGCAACTGGTTTTATTAAATTAAATGCTCTACGTTTGCGTACATTAGCAATGCGTCATCAAGGTGATAAAGAAAAGAAATAGAAAATTACGGTGACAAGTGTAATATGGATTAGTGCTTTTGTATGAAATGCCTAGTTTAAGCATTTTTCTGTTGGTTTTTACCGTTCTTTCGTTCAATACTAGAAGCTTATCTTCTGCGCTAATAAATATAATAAGCAAAACCCATGATAATAATAGCAATGAAGGCTTCGATAATCAAAACAGGTCAATTTTGCTTTATAATATTGAATGTTTTTGATTTTTATCAGAACAAAATATATTTATAACGAGGGCGGTTTTTGTATAGTGACTTAAGAGTATAAAGAAATTTTCATCTTTTTGCTTGCTATTATTGACGAATAAATTCAAGAACCATACACCCTATTTTGAAAGAGTGTAATTTTTAGGATAAATAATGATGCGTGATCAGTGTGATACCCTCAACCTTACGCCTGAATTAAAAGATGCAGCTTCTCAATCGAGAACTTGGCCATTTGAAGAAGCACGTAAGATTATCAAACGGTATGAAAAAACGGGTTATCCAGACAGTGTGATATTTGAAACAGGTTATGGCCCTTCTGGTTTACCGCATATTGGAACTTTTGGGGAAGTTGCACGTACAACCATGGTGCGTCATGCATTTCATATTCTCACGGAGAATAAAGTAAAAACAAAATTACTTTGTTTTTCTGATGATATGGATGGTTTGCGCAAGGTTCCTGAGAATGTGCCTGATCGCGAGAGGATGGAACATTATCTTGGTCAACCGTTGAGCCGTGTACCCGACCCTTTTGGAGATGATTATCCTTCTTTTGGAGCGGCAAATAATGCGCGGTTACGGGCTTTCCTTGATCGTTTTGGTTTTGATTATGAATTTGCAAGTGCTACGGATTATTACAATTCCGGTCGTTTTGATGAAACACTTTTGAAAATCCTTGCCTGTTATGACAAGGTTATGGCAATTATTTTACCAACATTAGGTGAAGAACGGCAAGCGACCTATTCACTCTTTCTACCGATTTCTCCCTTTTCTGGAAAAGTATTACAGGTACCGATGATTGCGCGTAATGTTGAAAAAGGGACTGTCACTTATATTGAACCTGAAACAGGAGAAACCATAGAAACAGAGGTTACGGGGGGCAAAGTTAAGTGTCAGTGGAAGGTAGATTGGGCAATGCGTTGGACAGCACTTAGCATTGATTATGAAATGGCCGGAAAAGACCTTATCGATTCCACAAATCTTTCTTCTAAAATTTGTAAAGTATTAGGTGGAACCCCCCCAGAAGGATTCAACTATGAGCTCTTTTTAGATGAGAAAGGGCAGAAAATTTCCAAATCCAAGGGAAATGGCTTAACCATTGATGAATGGCTTACTTATGCCCCAACAGAGAGTTTAGGGCTTTATATGTTTTCAAAACCTAAAACAGCAAAAAGGCTTTATTTTGATGTTATTCCTAAAGCTGTAGATGAATATTATGCTCATCTTTCTGCTTATGGTCGTCAAAAATGGCAAGAACGGCTCAGTAATCCTGTATGGCATATTCATAATGGTTGTCCACCGCAGGTTGATTTGCCTGTATCCTTTGCGATGCTTTTAAATTTGGTAAGTGCTTCAAATGCAGAGAATGCAGAAGTTCTTTGGGGTTTTATTTCTCGTTACGCTAAAGAAGCAAATGCACAAACTTATCCAGAACTTGATCAATTGGTGAAGTTTGCCATTAAATATTTTGATGTTTTTGTTAAACCAAACAAGAAATTTCGTATACCAGATGATAGCGAACGAGCAACATTAGCACAAATTGATGAAAAATTAGCTCATTTACCTGAAACTGTTGATGGCAACATATTACAAAATATGCTTCTTGATGTTGCAAGGTTAACGGAACGCTATCAAGATCATAGCAAAAAAAGCCCTGAAGGTGGGCCTGGTGTTTCTAATGTTTTTTTTCAAATGTTGTATGAAGTCCTTCTTGGACAAGAGCGAGGTCCACGATGGGGATCATTTATAGCGCTTTATGGGATTAATGAAATGCGTGCACTGATTGCTGAAACACTTGCACGTCCTGTGGAGGAATAATGGAACGAAGAGTGCAGGAAGTAAAGCGACGCCGTACATTTGCAATTATTGCTCACCCAGATGCGGGGAAAACAACATTAACAGAAAAGCTTTTATTGTTTGGTGGTGCTATTCAACTTGCAGGAGAAGTAAAAGCCAAAAAAGATCGTATTCAAACCCGTTCTGATTGGATGAATATTGAGCGTGATCGTGGTATTTCCGTTGTGACTTCGGTGATGACGTTTGAATATGAAAATCATATTTTTAATCTCCTAGATACTCCAGGACATGAGGACTTTGCGGATGATACGTATCGCACTCTCACAGCTGTTGATAGTGCTATCATGGTATTGGATGGGGCACGCGGAATTGAGCCAAGAACACTGAAATTGTTTGAAGT
>NZ_JBHIOZ010000004.1:73092-75023 GCF_042195805.1 Bartonella sp. AP57NXGY
CGATGACACTTTCGGCTCCACAATTTTTCTTTGCGCGTTCGCGCCAAATTGCTGATCAAGCCTATGCTGGTGATATCGTAGGGATCCCTAATCATGGAACATTGCGTATCGGCGATACTTTGACTGAAGGAGAAGATATCCTCTTTAAGGGAGTACCAAATTTTGCACCAGAGATTTTGCGTCGTGTTTGTTTAGGCGATCCAATGAAAGCAAAAAAGCTCAAAGAAGCTTTGCAACAAATGGCTGAAGAAGGGGTTGTACAATTGTTTATTCCTGATGATGGGTCGCCTTCTCTCATTGGTGTTATTGGTGCTTTGCAAATTGATGTCTTAAAAGAACGATTAAAAATAGAATATTCTTTGCCAGTGAATTTTGAGTCTGCGCGCTTTAATTTATGCCGTTGGATTTCAGCGCAGAGCAAAGATGAGTTGCAAAAGTTTCTCAGCAATCACCGCTCTGCTATTGCGTATGATTTAGAAGGTGATCCAGTTTTTTTAGCGGAGAACCATTTTTCATTAAATTATGAAGCAGAAAGAGCTCCTAAAATAAAATTTTCTGCTTTTAAAGATTATCAAGTACGCTCTTAAAATAAAGAAGAATTTTTTATGTAACAATTTGGTTGATAATGATTTTTCATATTGAGTTGGGGATCTGAATATTGTTATTTTTTCTGAAAACAAAAGGAGTATGTAAAGAACACTTTCAGATTGCACTGTATAAAGAATACGGTAAATTTATTTTATAATATTCAATAAGTTATAATATATTTGTAATTGTAACGTCTTTTAAAATTTTGATATATTTTTTCACAATAGCTTAAGACAAGGTCATATATTTCAGTATTTTGAATGTCAGCTAAAAATCTCCTGTATAAATAGAGCTTTTCAGTTTTTTCTTGTATGAAAATTGTATACAGTCAAAATAAAGCAAATAATCAATAAGATGAAATTTGTTATTCCCAATATGAGATCATATGACTTATAAACCACGTGTCTTTTCTATATCTTCTGGAATGGCTTTTTTGCCTCACTTTGTTGAGGCACTGCTCTCCGGTACCCTTATTGATAATTTCGCTCCCAATGGAGACATTCAAACTGCCCTTGCCGATAGCCTTATTTATGTTCCGACACGTCGTGCTGCTCGCGCTTTACGTTTAGCCTTTGTTGAAAGAAGCGATACACAATCAACTTTCTTACCAACCATTCGTGCTCTAGGAGATGTCGATGAAGACAGTTTCCTTTTTGTTGAAAATCATACCAGCACTCTGAATCCACCCATTGGAAAAAGTGAACGCTTACTGCTTTTAGCGCGCCTTATTCGCCCATGGCGTGAAAATTTACCTGCGCATCTGCGTGCCATGTTTGGTACAGAAGATGTACTTATTCCGGCTCATAGTGCTGATGCAATTTGGCTTGCTCAGGATTTAGCGCATTTGATGGACGAAATTGAAACAGAAGGAGCAGATTGGTCGAAACTTAAAGATATTGCACCTGATATGGTCGCTGAATGGTGGCAAATAACGCTCGACTTTCTGACTATTGTTACGCAAAATTGGCCACAAATCTTGACCGAAAGGCAACGAAGCAATCCCGCGGAATGGCGTAATCAAGCACTCACAATGCATGCAGAGACTTTGCGATGCACGCAGCCTGATAAACCTATCATTGCTGCTGGTGTGTCAGGTTCTATGCCCGCAGTTTCTCATCTTTTAAAGGTTATAGCTTCTCTGCCCAAAGGGGCTGTTGTTCTTCCTGGCCTTGATCTTCATATGGATGAAGAACAATGGAATGCACTAAGCACAAGCAATAAAGAAAAAACAGCTTGTGATTTTTTTGATCCTGCAGAAAATGTTTTTAGCCATCCTCAATATCATTTAAAAAAACTTCTAACTCTCATGGAGTGTCAACGTCATCATGTTTGCGAAATTGGCC
>NZ_JBHIOZ010000005.1:0-3109 GCF_042195805.1 Bartonella sp. AP57NXGY
TAAAGCTGAGAGTAATATAAATCATCTTCAGAAGAAGTAAAAATGACTTTTCCTACACCGCTTAACTGCTGAATGCGTGTACTTTTGTCGTCAAACCCACGAGCAACGGAGTATAATTGAGCGTCTTCTCCATTTAATTCAATGTTTTCTACTATAGTTTGTTGACCATCGTCTCCAGCATCAAGATGGAGCCCACCAAAATCCTGAACTTTTATTTCTCCTCCTAATATTGCACCAGGAGAAATCCATGAATTAGCATTATCTTCAATCGTTAGATTCTTTACAATTCCACCTGCATAGACTTCTTGAACACCACCAGTGCGTAAAATGACTGTATTTGCTTCACCTCCTGCTAAAACACGCTGCACACCCTCTGAAAAGATTTCAGCATTTACAGCTAAACCGCCGGCTTTTTCTGCAAAGTTATCATCATTAGGAAACCACTTAGCAAGAGTTTGTACTCCTCCACTCATCACTTTTGTTCCCACAGCCATCCCATCATCATATACATTCTGCTGTCCCGGCGTATCACCTTGACCATAAAGTGTCGTGTTATAAGCACTGCTCCCAACAATTCCACCATTTACATAACCATTTCCGAAAACAAGCTGCTCCCCACCATAAATTTCAGCTCTCAATGCAGAGCCTCCCCCCTCCACTTTTTGTTTTCCACCCTCGTAAATAATCGTAGATTCTGAGACCCCCTGTTCCCCTACAATCTCAGTACCACCATTTTCAATGGTTGTATTTTTACTGAAACCACCAGCTTCAACATAAAGTCTTCCTGATCCCTGAATTGTATTATTAATAGACTTCTTAAGAACACCTTGCTCTCCATCATCAGAGACATAAACTACGTTATCATCACCGAGCAAAGAGCTTTGTAGAATTCCTCCTCCTTCCCCAATGCTGTAATGAATTACATCAGAGATACTAAAATCTTTTGCCGATGTCATATTTTCTTCTTTTTCAGGAAGCTTATCTATAGGCGACTCCACATGAGGTGAAGGAATTACAGGAGCAGAAGTTATTTGTGATGTAGCCAAAGACCAAGTCTTTCCCCCATTATCATCTTTTGTCTTTAAGCCATACATGTAGGCTCCACCATCAATCGTACTCGTCTCTTCACCAGAAAAATCTGTCAGAGTAAAATGCGCATTTCCGCTTTGAACATGAATTAAATCAAGCTCCAAAACTAAATTCTGATCTTGTAGAGGAGAATTGGTAATTTCAACACCAGAATCGATAACGCTTATGGTGTGATTACCTGATCCTTTTTTGATCAGAAGATAATCACCGCGCTGTTCTGCAAAATTAGTATGCAACCTAAAATGTAAACTCCCTGAAAGATCATTGATCTCAAGTTTAGAGTAATGTGGATTAAACACGGTAGAAGTAAAAATAACACGACCATTCCCACTCAGATTCTCAATCAAAGAACTTTCACCATCTATATTAGAGGCAATCGCGTACAATTTTGTATCTCTGCCATTTAAGACAATTTTTTCTACTTCAGTACGAGATTGCTCTGCACCGGCATAAAGATAAATCCGTCCAGAATCATGAATCATAGTGCTTCCTTCTAATGTTGAACCAAAATGTAACCACGATTGTGCTTGATCCTTAACGGTTAAATCTTTTACATAACCTCCTAAATCTATTGCCTGAAAAGCAGTCCCTTCTAAAAGAACGCCAATCGCGATTCCTCCCGCTAAAACATGTTGCTGTCCACCCGAAAAGACCTTCGTATCAAAGGCAAAACTGCTATACTCGTCTAGATCCTCTTCTCCATAAAGATTTTGTATCCCTCCTTCCATGATCTGTGTGTTAAAAACCTCTCCATCATCATACACATTCTGATATCCTCGCACTCCATTCTCACCAGAAACGATAGTGTCATAGGCGCTGCTCCTCACCATCGCATCTTTAATATCAGACTTTCCTGAAACAAATTGCTCACCTCCGTAAATTTTAGCCCCTTCAGCTTTTCCCCCCTCTTTAACCTTTTGTTGCCCACCTTTATGAACAATAGTATCCTGTGAAAGACCCTGTGTTTTAATAAGCTCAGTGCCACCTCTTTGAATTGTCGTATACAAGCTAAAACCACCGCTATAAACGGAAAGCTTTCCACCATCTTTAACTGTATTACTAATTGAAGTTTCTCCATTGCTATCAACTTCCTTGCTACTCGTGTCAAAGCTAGGATCTGCAATAGAAACAGTTGTTCCTTGATCAATTGTGAGTTCTGTAAGTAAATCACTTGATGAACCAGTATATGGTTTCAATACACTATCAAAAACTTGAGAAGTTGTCTCATCAATGGTGTGGTTTGCATCTAAATACCAAATTTTACCAGTACCCTTATTGTTTCTATGTTGCAAACTGTACCGATAGGTTCCGGCATCAACAGTTCCGATTTTTTCACCAAAAGTGTTTGTCAGAGTAAAATGGGCATTTCCGCTGCGATCAGTAATTAATTTAAGCTTTTTGTAAGAAGAATTTGTAATTTCACGCCCAGAATCAGCCACACTTATTGTGTGAGAACCAGAGCCCCTTTTTTTAATCACAAGATAATCACTAAGCTGCTTGGCAAAATTGACATTAAAATCAAAATGTAAAGAACCTGAAAGATCATCGATATTAAGCTGTGAATAATGCTTATTAGTCCCTAAAGACGTAAAAATAACTCTCCCATTTCCTTTTAAATTCTTAACATTAATCTCAGTTTTTTTGCCGTTATCTTCAGACGCAATAATGTATAGTTTGCTATCTTCTCCATTTAAATTAAGATTTTCTACTTCCGTAACAGCTTCACCATTTCCAGCATAGAGATAGAGGTTGCCAAAATCATTAACATTTGTATCCTTATCTAATATCGCACCAGCAAAAACCCATGACCTTGCTTGATGATTAATGGTTAGATCATCCGTATATCCAGAATCATATATCTTCTGCGTAGCTCTATCGTATAAAGTAACTTCGCTCGCATTCCCTCCTGCAAAGATATTCTGCATACCATTTTTAAAAAGTTCGGTACTCAGTGCAAAAGCCCCTTCATTAATTGTAAAATCTTCATCTTCTGTATCGGCTGTATCAGCATCTTCTGAGA
>NZ_JBHIOZ010000005.1:3209-32867 GCF_042195805.1 Bartonella sp. AP57NXGY
TTTTCTAATCTCTTCCTTTCCTCTTCTAAAAGATCACTTCCTTCTACTGTCTGTTTATTCTCTATCTTTTTTGATCCCACCTTTTTTTCTTTTAGTCCCCTCACTTCCGATAACAACTTTCTTGTCTCTTCTAGGTGTTCACTTATACTTACTGGTGTTAATAACTTTTCTCTTGGTGTAGCTACTCCATCTGCACTCGCAATCTTGACAAAAAAACCACTGGCCATTACCGCACAAAAACTTAATTTCAATTTGCGTTGCATTATTTACACTCCATAATTTTAAATTTAAATTCTCCCATTTAGAAAAAAGTGCATAGACCAAAACAACACAACGTAATTGCTCAACCTCATGTCTTTTAAGATAGCAAAGCATTCGATGGATTAAGCTCTGACAGATCAAATATACATCATGTGTTTTAAAATGCGCACACAACTAAAAGATTTAATTTACTTTAGATACACTTTAAAAGTGTTATAATTGCATCCATGAAAAATATTTTTAATATTTTGAGACACTAAACACTGATCTACGAATAAGATTGATCCCTTAATAGATAAAAATGGCATTAAACTTTAAAGGACACAGCAATGTGAATGAGAGCTGCGTTTATAGCCACCTATTGCCATCTTCTACAGCATTTAAAGTAGTGTCTTTATCTTATTCAATTTGGATAATATATAGAGCACTTATTCATACTCATCAGCCCATAATCATTGTTCTAATATATAACGAAGTGTCATAATATTGACTCGACACTGATTTGAAATTTCTATAGTTATAGTCAGTTAACTCGTCATTTGATTTGTCATATACTGAAAGGGACATTCTATTCATGTCTATAAACTCAGAAATGAAAGCTACAAGCAACAGAAACTCCCCTCGTCGGATTTTATTTGCAAGCCTTATTGGCCCAACAATTGAATTCTTTGATTTTTATGTCTTTGGCACTGCCGCAGCTCTTATATTTCCTCATGTGTTTTTTCCAACACAAAATGATCAAATTGCCATTTTACAATCTTTCCTAATATTTGGAGCAGCCTTTTTTGCCCGCCCTTTTGGATCAGTTGTTTTTGGACATTTTGGAGATAAAATTGGAAGAAAAGCAACACTTATCGCTTCTCTTCTCACAATGGGTCTTTCAACAGTCATTATTGGTTTTCTTCCTACTTATGAAATAGCTGGGTGGTTTGCCCCTTTCCTCTTAACCTTGTGCCGTATTGGACAGGGAATTGGATTAGGAGGAGAATGGGGAGGAGCTGTTTTGCTCGCTACAGAAAATGCCCCTCCAGAAAAGCGCGGCTGGTATGCAATGTTCCCCCAATTAGGCGTTTCAATAGGTTTGTTTTTATCTATTGCTGTTTATTTGGGTCTGCTGCATTTCCTTGATCGTGAAGAACTTTTAGCCTGGGGATGGCGTATTCCTTTTATTGCTTCAGTTGTTTTTATGATTATAGGATTATGGGTCCGTCTTTCAATCAATGAAACTGTTCAATTCAAAAAAACTCTTGAAAGTAAAAAACATGTCAAAGTTCCTATCATAGATGTCTTTTTAAAATGTCCACGAATCCTATTTCTTGGAATATTTTCTGGTATGGCAACTTTTGTTTTGTTTTACTTGGTTACTACATATTTGTTAAGCTATTCAACAAACCATTTGCAATTGCCATTTCATCAAGCTCTTCAAATCGAAATTGTCGGTGCTATTTTTTGTGGGATTTTTACTGTCATCACGGGAAGACTCGCTGACCGTATTAGACGTAGAACTTTGATGATTTGGATTACAATCATCACCGGTATTTATTCTTTCGCAATTCCTTATTTCTTAAATTCTGGAGTTATAGGAGTCCTTGCAATGTCTGTTATCGGTTTGTCTCTCATGGGAATGATATACAGTCCTCTTGGTGCTGTTTTGGCTTCACCATACCCAACAGCAATTCGATATACCGGTTCTTCTATTACTTTCAATTTATCTGCTATTATAGGAGCATCTCTCGCGCCTTATATTGCAGAATATCTGGTGCAACATTTCGATACATCTTATATCGGTTATTATTTGCTTCTTGCTTCTTTTATTTCACTGATTTGCTTCGTCGGATTTACAGATGATGAAATATCCAACTAAAATATAATAACGAAGAATAAAATAAGGACTGGCGGCAAAAATGCTGCCAGTTTCGTTTTTAAAGACAGGGGTTGAGGTATTTTCCACCACAATATTCCTGCAAACAAGGCACTCAAAAAGAAAAATAAAAAATCTGCAATATTGCTTATATAAGAAACAGCAAACATTTCTGATAAGATATGCGTTGTCCCCAACCATGAAACGCAAAAGAAGGCCAACATCACAGCCCATAAAACAAGCAAAATTCGATCAATAATTATCATTATGGCGTTTCGTTTTTTTAATTATAGTCCATATATTTAACATGCCTAAAAGAAAAATCACAATAAAAACCCAACGCCCTCCCCCTGAGCCTTCCGTAATAAAAAGTGCAGGATTTACTATTCCCAGTAATCCTATAAAAATCAGAACAATAGATACAAGACGCATTAAACCTGTTTTTCCCAGCGACGATCTTCAGTCTGTTGCCAATACGTTAAATTATGATTTTCCATTTTATATTTTTTCCACTGTGCACGAACGAGATTCAACTGCTCTTCACTTCTACCATCAAATATCACGACAAGCCGTTGATAAGCATCAATATCCGAACAAACAGCTCCCTCTATGAGAAAACGAATCTTTGAATCATTCGGATTTTCTTGTCCTGTCGTAAGAAATACAGGCTGAAAGTTTGGATATTGATCACACTCCGTTCCATGTCCAATAAATGATTCATCAGTATAAACCCATAAATGTATATCTATAGAATCGCGTTGTTCTTTACTCACACACTGTATTGTTACTTTACCAAAACGAGCCAATGCACGCTCCACAAGCGTCGGCAAAATATCCTTCAGCGTTGACTGCGTCAAATGATAGAATAAAATATCCAATCTCTTAAGCCTTCATCATTCTTTATAAAAAAGCTAACATCTTTTTAAAAAAACTTCTATATCCCTAATACAAAGGAAACGGTTCAAGATATAAACCCTCTTTTTTGATTGAGATGCATTATCTTTTTGCACGTGTCTTTAAAAGACAAAAATTTTTATCTTCAACGTTAATAAAAAAGTTTTTTAAGTTATTTTCTAGATTCTTCTAGATTCTTTGTAGACTATAGTTGAAAATAAAATATAATGTACGGAAAATTTAAAGAGGACCTCATAGGCAATTTTATATTATTTATTTGGTAAAAATATCCAATTCATGAAAGGATATTTTTACAAACTTTATTACATTTTAACCGAAAGCAGTAAGAATATTTGCTATCGAATTAAAAACTGAGGATTTTCCCCAATTTATGCGTATTATTGAGTTCTACATCCTGAAACGTGTCCTTGTTTTGTTTAGTTCTGTCATGATTGCAGCAGTGGGCGTTAGTTGGACTATACAAATTCTTGCACGGATAAACTTTCTCACAACAAGTAAACAAACACTCCTCACAGTCTTACAATTTTCACTCTCATTGGTTCCTTCTGTTATTTTTGTTGTCATTCCGTTTGCATTAGTTATCGCAATTACAACCATCCTCTCAGCAATGCATCAAGACTCAGAACTTGCTGTCATCAATGCCTCTGGTTTTCCTAAAAGTACTGTTTGGAAACCTATCCTTCTTCTTGCTATTGTTGCATCCTGTATCTCCTTTTCTATAGCTAATTTTGTTGTTCCTCAAGCGCGTCTTCATATGCGACAAATGCTAGCAAGCGCTCATTTTGATCTTATTAATCTATTCATTAGTGAAGGGAGCTTCCAAAAACTCGCCAATAACCTTTACATAGAAATTGGCGAACGAAATCCAAATGGAACACTTGAACGCCTTTTCATTGCCGACCAGCGTGATCCTAAGACTGATCTTTTTTATTATGCAACAGACGCATCCATTGTGAGCAATAAAAACGGCAGTTTTCTGGTTCTCAATAACGGTGAAATAGAAAGAGTCAATCATCAAAATAACAGTGTTTCAATCGTGCAATTTAGCTCATATACTTTTAGCCTAGGAGAGTTTATCCCCAGTGATAAAACACCTACTCTTTATCCAAAAGATCGGTCTCTTTCTTATTTACAAAACCCTGACCCAAAAGATCCCTACTATCAACGAAAACCACTCCAATATAAAGCTGAATTTCACCGCAGATTAACACAATGGCTCTACCCTATTGTTTTTTCACTTATTGCATTAGCAGCCGCAGGGGATGTACGCTCCCATCGACAAGCTCGTCATTCCGCAAATCTCTCGGCAATTGCCCTCTCTTTTCTGGTGTATTGGATAGGATATTTTTTCGCAGAAAAAGCAAAAAGCGATCTTGCATACGTTCCTCTCCTTTATATTATACCTATAGGAACAAGTGCATTTGTCTTTTTTATGCTTTTAACGAATCATAAAATTGGGCTTCCCACAAAAGTTAATGAGATACTTCAAATCGCTTTTCAAAAAATAATGAACAAATTTGAACATCGAAAATCTCAAGATTCCTCGGATGAAATATCATGATTGGGTGGACACTTGGACGATATTTTTTTATACGGTATCTTAAAATAACTTGTTATTTCTGGGGAAGCATTTTTGTTCTTGCTCTTTTAATCGATTTCACAGAGAATTCTGGTAGGCTATCTTCCCTTCCGCATTATACAGCAAAAGATGCATTTTTCCTCTCTGCTTTACGCATCCCTTTTATCATGCAACAACTTATCCCTTTCATTGCACTCTTTTCTGCAATGGCAACGCTTATCTCGCTCAACAAAAAACTTGAACTTGTAGTGACTCGTTCAATCGGTGTTTCTGCATGGCAATTTCTTATGCCAGCTTGTTTTGGAGCTTTTCTTTTGGGATTATTTTCAATTCTTCTCATTAATCCACTTGCTGCATGGGGATTTTCTCAAGCAGAAAAAAAGATGACTGAATGGCGCAATCACAATGTACTAACACCTCTTCACAATACAAGTATCCACTGGTTAACACAACGTACAAATTTAGGCAGAACAACCATTGGTGCTAAATCTATCACCGATCAAGGACTTTCTCTTCTCGATGCAACCTTTGTACAATACAATGACAATGCAACCGTTAAAAATTGGATTAACGTCCCAAAAGCAACCTTGACTAATGGATTCTGGCTATTAACAAATGGAACAATCTATAAAATAGGGCATCCTCCTGAAAAATTTACCGTGTTGCAAATAAAAACCAATCTAAAACCTGAATTTTTAACGGAACGTTTAGTGAATCCCGCAACTATTCCATTTTACCAATTGCCAAAAAAAATTATGATTGCACGTTCATTTGGCTATTCTGCTAATAATTTTGATATGTATTTCCAATCTCTGATTGCATTACCGGCATTGCTTGTGGCAATGACCCTCATTGCAGCAACTGTATCTTTAAATTTTACACGTTTTGGGCAATCTAGAATGTTGATTCTTGGTGGCGTAATAGCTGGGTTTATACTTTATGTTATTTCCGTACTTGTTCAAGCTTTTGGTAATGCTGGATATATTCCACCAATTATTGCAGCTTGGACACCCGTTGTTATTGCGTTATTCTTAGGAATCTCTTTTTTACTTCATAAAGAGGATGGCTAAGTGAAAGCATTAACACTTAAAAAAACTATTTTAACAAAATTAAGTGCTCTCGCTTTTAAAAGTGTTGTGGGGGTTATTTTAGGAGGTGCTTTATCTTATTGTGCGCACGCTCAAAGCCTTCAATCTCCTTCTCAAAGTCGCATTCAAAATCCGGAACCTCCTCTTTTGCTCTCTGCGGATGAACTCATCTACAATCGTGATGAAAACACTGTTTCTGCACACGGTAATGTCCAAATCGAATATGATGGCAATAAAGTTGTCGCTCAAAAAATTATTTACAATCAAAAAACAGGACGGCTTATAGCACAAGGGAACGTTGAAATTACTCAAAAGGATGGTAATAAAATTTATTCCAACCAAATTGATATGACCAAAGATCTTGGCGAGGGTTTTGTAAACGCCCTACGTATTGATACAGCCAACAATGTTCACTTTTCAGCCCAAAATGCTACACGCAAACACAATCACATAACAGTCTTTGAAAATGCAACCTATACAGCCTGTGAACCTTGCTCTTATAAACCAGATCGAGATGTCCTATGGAAAATTAAAGCAAGAAAGATCATATGGAATAATAGCGTCAAAAAAATTCGGTTTGAAAATAGCAGTTTTGAAGTTTTTGGTGTACCGATTATAAAATTTCCAAATTTTGAGATCTATGATCCAACTGTCAGGCGTGCTAGCGGTCTGCTTACTCCTCATTTTTTTTATACTGATTATCTCGGTATGGGGATAAAGAATTCTTATTTCTGGAATCTCGCCCCCCATTATGATTTTACCCTTTCTTCTACGGTTTATACCCAACAAGGGCTTTTAACCGAAGGGGAATGGCGTCAGCGTTTAAAAACGGGCCGTTATAACATTCGCTTTGCTCATATATATCAAATGAAACCGCATAGATTTGATAATGATACGATTGATGCCCAACATAAAAACCGTTATATGCTGGCGACAAAGGGGGATTTTCGTATTAACTCACACTGGACTTATGGATGGGATATTCTTGCACAATCGGATCGGTATTTTAGTCGTGCCTATAAACTTGAAAACTATAACAATCCTACACAACTTTCTCAGATCTATTTGAATGGTCTTGCAGGAAAAAATTATTTTGATATGCGTTTTTATCATTTTAAAGTTCAAGATTCAATACTGAATGATCCTCATTATGAACGTCACTCTCGACAAGCGTGGGTCTTACCACGCATCGATTATTTTTTCACACCAGATGAACCCATTTATAATGGAGAGCTTACCTTCCATAGTAATATGCAATCAGTTTATCGTCGCCATGCTGACTTCAGTTCACCCGACCAGAACGGAAACCCTCTCAACACAGTAAAACTTTCTGGTATGGCTGGAAATAGTTTGCGTTTAACAAACGAGCTTCAGTGGAAAAAGCGCTTCAACACGCACAACGGACTCATCTTAACCCCTCTTCTCTCTCTACGAGCTGATATCATTACAACCAATGCAAGCGAAAATCACACAGATTCTATAGAAAACAATGCCTTATCCGCAATTCATGGTTCAGCAATTCGTGGCATGGCAACAGCAGGGTTGGAACTACGTTATCCCTTCCTCATTACAGCTGATCATTCTACACATATTATAGAACCAACTGCACAAATTTTTATACGCAATAATGAACAATCTATTGGACAAATTCCTAATGAAGATGCTCAAAGCTTTGTCTTTGATGCAACCACTCTCTTTCAACGAGACAAATTTTCTGGTTATGATCGTGTAGAAGGTGGTACAAGAGCCAATATAGGTATAAGATATTCTGGAAGCCTTAATGATAATTGGTCTCTTTATGGTCTCATTGGACAATCCTTCCATCTAGCAGGAAAGAATTCTTTTGCAGAAAAGGACTTTATCAATGTCGGTACTCATTCTAGCTTAGAGGCAAAACGTTCAGACTATGTTGCAATGTTTGGTACAACCCATAAAAGTGGTTTTTCCTTAGAAACGCGTGGACGCTTTGACAAAAAAACAGGAAAAATCCGCCGTAGTGAAATCGAAGCATCACAAAAATGGCAAAATTTTTGGGTGGCTCTACAATATGCCTATATCGCAAAGCAACCAGACTATGAATATTCTCAAGAGCGCCAAGAAATTTCTTTTCAAACAGGACTTAAATTAGCAGATTATTGGTCCATTAATAGCAACGCCGGTTATGATTTAGTATCTGGTACATTTATAAAGCGAGGAATTAGCTTGAGTTATATGGATGAATGTTTCGGGTTAACATTCGGTTATCAACAGGTAACGAATCCAGGCAGGAAAGCACCCTTGCAAAACTTTAATTTCTCTCTTTCATTGCGTACGATTGCAGATATCGGAAAAAAGATAGATTAATTTATAAAGGGAATGTATCAGTCATTTAACTTATCATTGTTTTTATGAAAGAAAGCGTGTATTTTAAGTTGTTGATGAGAATTAATAAACAATGCGAAAGCCTATTTACATGAATAAATTGAAAAAGCGTTTTCTTGCTTTATTTTATATTGCATCTTTGAGCGTAAGTAGCCTGCTAATAAATGGATTTTTGATTCCGACAGTCTTTGCGCAGACTTCTATTGTTGTTACAGTTAATGGCAACCCCATCACAAATTATGATATACAAAGACGCCTTGCTTTTCTCAGGCTACAACAAAAGCAAGGCAATTTGGTGGCACAGGCTAAAAAAGAGCTTATTGATGAAAAGCTAAAAAATATTGAAATAAAACGTCGTAATATTGAAGTAAGCAATGATGAAGTTGATAGAGCTTTTGAGAATTTTGCGACACAAAATAATATGACGATTGATCAGCTCAACCAGATTCTGATCCAAACTGAGATCACAGTGCAACACTTTAAAGATTACATCCGTGGACAAATAGGATGGGGGCGTCTTGTTAGCGCACGCTATCAAGCTGAAACAGGTATGATTAGCGAACAAGAAGCTGTACGCAGAATATTAAAAAATGGTGGTGTAAAACCTTCAACCAACGAATATACATTACAGCGAATTGTTTTTGTCATTCCTGCACATCGTCGTTCAGAGATCTTTGAAAGACGTCAAAGAGAAGCAAGTAATTTTCGCGCACATTTCCGTGGATGTGCCAATGCTCACAATCAAGCAAGAGGTATTTTAGACGTTACTATCCGCCACTTAGGAAAGTTTCTGGAGCCACAACTTCCTAATGCATGGGAACAAGCTATTCTTGAAACGCCTGCTGGAAAAATGACAAAATTACAAGAAACATCTGATGGAATCGAAGCAATTGCTGTCTGCAAAATAAAAAGAGTTTCTGATGATTATGTCGCTCGACTGATATTTTCTCTTCAAGATAGTAAAAAAAGAAGCCCGCAAAAACTTGAAGAATTAAGCGACAAATATTTAGGAGAACTGCGCCGAGTGGCACGCATTCAAAATTCATAATGGCTGCTCTTATTGTTAGCGGTGGTGATCCTGCCGGAATTGGTCCTGAAATAGTACTAAAAGCGTGGAATTTGCGTGTTACGCGCCAAATTCCACCTTTTGTACTTCTTGCTGATCCAGATGTTATTCGTTCGCGCGCTCGTTTTTTACAGATTGATGTTGAGGTGCAATCTGTTTTAATCAATAATCCTGCAAAAAATTTTCAAAGCGCTCTTCCTATCATACCGTTAAAAAACAAACAAAGTGATCAATTAGGTATACCTTCATCGAAAAATACAGCTGGAATTATTGAAGCAATTAAACGCTGTGTTCAATTGATTCAAAATGGCCATGCATGTGCACTTATCACTTGTCCTATTGCAAAAAAGAGTCTTTATGATGCCGGTTTTCAATTTCCAGGTCATACAGAATTTTTAGCCGATTTAGCCCATAAAGCTTTTCATAAATGTTATCATCCAGTTATGATGTTAGCAGGACCTCGATTAAAAACAGTACCAATAACTGTTCATATTCCATTTAAAAATGTTCCTTCACAGCTTACCCGTGATTTAATTATTCAAACGGTACTTATTACTGAATATGACTTAAAAACAAGGTTTAAAATAACATCACCCCGACTAGCTGTTGCTGGTCTTAATCCTCATGCTGGAGAAGGAGGTGCGATGGGAAAAGAAGATATTGAAGTTATCACTCCTGTTATTGAATATCTTAAAAAGAAAGGACTCAATATTGCAGGCCCGCTGCCTGCCGACACAATGTTCCATGAATGCGCAAGAAAAGCATATGACGTTGCCATTTGTATGTATCATGATCAAGCCCTTATCCCTGTTAAGACATTAGACTTTGATAGCACTGTTAATGTCACGTTAGGTCTACCTTTTATTCGCACGTCTCCAGATCACGGAACTGCTTTTGACATTGCTGATAAAGGGATAGCCTCTCCCGAAAGCTTTATTGCTGCTCTTAAACTTGCAAATCAACTTGCAAAAAATAGTTTAAACCCATGCCAATAGATAATCTCCCTCCTCTGCGTGAGGTCATTGATATATATGGATTACAAGCGCATAAATCTTTGGGGCAGAATTTTCTTTTTGATCTTAATTTAACATCTAAAATTGCTCATCAAGCAGGCAATATAGAAGGAAAACCTGTTCTTGAAATTGGTCCTGGTCCTGGAGGTCTCACACGTGCCTTGCTAGCAAAGGGTGCCATTGTAACAGCAATAGAACGCGATGAGCGCTGCATACCGGCTCTCTTAGAAATAGAAAAACACTATCCTAAAAAATTAAAAGTTATTTGTAATGATGCACTGAAGCAAGATTTCTCAAAACTCTTTGAAACAAGCCCTGTAAAACCGCGCATTATTGCAAATCTTCCCTATAATATTGGGACACAACTCTTATTAAATTGGCTTTTGACTGAACCATGGCCTCCTTTTTATGAATCAATGACATTGATGTTTCAACGTGAAGTTGCCAAACGGATTACAGCTAAACCTCAATCTACTCATTATGGACGTCTTAGTGTCTTAACTGGCTGGCGTACCACTGCTAAAATTGCTTTTGATGTCCCCCCTCAAGCCTTCATACCAATACCTAAAGTAACGTCTTCCGTTGTTCATATTATTCCGCGAATACAACCTCTTTCCTGCTCTGCACAAAAACTAAGCCTCGTCACAAAAACCGCCTTTGGGCAAAGACGAAAAATGCTTCGTCAAAATCTCAAAATACTTGGAGGTGAAGAGCTATTAGAAAAAGCTGGAATTGATGGAACGCGCCGTGCTGAAACGCTCTCGATTTCTGAATTTGTAACTTTAGCGCATCTAGTGCTCTAAAAAATGCACTTTGTGTTATAAAACCTTTTTTAATCACAACATTTATCGATTTTTTCAGCAATAAGCCCATCAACAAAAGAGCCAAGATAAGAACAACGCTCACGTTTTACGGTTTCAGCTAAATAAATTGATTTAATAAAAGATAAAGACTGATCTAAATCTTCGTTAATCACAACATAATCATAAGAAAGCCAATGCTTTAACTCCGTTCGTGCATTTTCCAATCGCAAATTGATAGTATCTTGACTATCTTCTGCTCGACGATGTAAACGCGAAACAAGCTCTTTCATTGATGGTGGAAGAATAAAAACAGATACAGTGTCTCCTAGCATCTTTTTTTGCAGCTGCTCGGTACCTTGATAATCAATATCAAATAACATATCTTGGCCAGCATTCAATGCGCTTTCAACAGTTTCACGTAAAGTGCCATAATAATTTCCGTGAACTTCTGCCCACTCAATAAATTCATCCCTATCACGCTTATATTCAAACTCTTCTTTTGAAATAAAGTAATAATGCAGCCCATCTACTTCACTAGGACGCCTTTTCCTTGTAGTCATACTTACGGAAAGCTCTAATTGTCCCTCTTTTAGAAGTAATCGAGAAATTGTTGATTTACCAGCACCTGAAGGCGAAGAGAGAATAAATAAAAAACCGCGGCGTTGATTCATTTTTATAGTACTCAATTTACTTTCAAAGACTGTCATTACATCACTCTACTTTGTTCATAAATGTTTCTCCAAAATTTGAATTATACATTATCTCAACCTCTCTCCTAATCAATGTGTTTTCTTAGCAATTCTCAATGTTATTCTGCTCTTTTTTGAGATAAGGTATTAGCAGTATATTCACTTCTTTCTTAAATATTTTTATCCATACGCCAACCCCACTTGTGACAGACAAGAAAATGATTTTTTATCATTCTCATAAAAAGTTTAAATAGAAAAATTTTACTATATTTGGGATTCTCATTTACGATGCAAAAAGATGTGTTATCACTATAAATTCAATGTTTTGCCTTTAATTCTCGCCACTTGCGAACATTCATATTATGTTCCTCTAAAGTTCGAGAAAAAACATGCCCTCCTGAACCATCAGCAACAAAATAAAGTGCATCACTGCTTGGTGGATGTGCCACCGCTTTTAAAGAATCTCGACCTGGATTTGCAATAGCCGTTGGGGGCAAACCATTAATTTTATAAGTATTATATGGTGTTTCCTTCTCAAGATCTGAACGATAAATTGCACGACCGGATGGTTTTCCTTTTCCTCCGAAGAGACCATAAATTACTGTTGGATCCGATTGAAGACGCATATGCTTTATAAGGCGGTTATAAAATACCGCAGCAACCATTGGTCTTTCTGCTGCAATTCCCGTTTCTTTCTCAACAATTGAGGCTAATATAACAAACTCATCAATTGATTTAATGGGTAAATCAGGTGAACGCGTAGCCCATATAGCATGAATTAATTTTGTCTGTCCTTCACGCAACCTGTTTACAATCTCTTTACGCGTTGTTCCCCGAATAAAACGAACAGTATCCGTCATTAAATAACCTTCTGGAGGCAAAATTTTTGGAAGGTCTCCAATCAAAATTTCATTCGCAGCTAATCGATCGAAAACTTGCTGAACCGTTAAACCTTCAGGTACTGTAAATGTATACTCTATAGATTTTCCTTTCACAAGAATATCCATAATATCCTGCATCGAAGCATGAGCTGGAATTAAATATTCACCAGCCTTCAGATGCGTTGTTTTTTGGTGATAACCAACCCCATAAACAAAAATATCTGATGATCGAATGAAACCACGTTTTTCTAGCAATGAAGCAATTTCACGAATTCCGGTACCAGGATGGATAAGAACAATTTGTTCTTCCTCAATTTTTCCCTTTTCTTCAAAAATACTTTTTCCAATATAAAGAGGAATACTTATGGCAAAAAGAATAATCACAATCAGCATAAGAAAAAAATGACCGAGAATGACCAACGGATTACGGACGATAGATGATTTCTTTCGTTTTTTATGTATTAACATGTCATAACTATCTGCTAAATGATTCGAAGAGGAATCACTTACGTCCTTTAATGATTTTCCATTTTTCACATCGGACATAACCCCTCAATAGCGATTAAGGATAATATTATAATTTCTCATTCACCTTATAATAAAGTAGAAAACTCAAAAGCAAAAATTAAATAAAAATACTTATTATCCCCTAAAACGTCGCATCACCAACGATGCATTTGTCCCACCAAATCCAAAAGAATTAGAAAGAATCGTATCAATCTTTCGTTCACGCGGTTTGTGTGGTACAAGATCGATTTTCGTTTCAATCGATGGATTGTCAAGATTAAGTGTCGCTGGGGCTATATTATCCCGTATAGCTAAAATAGAAAAAATAGCCTCAGCAGCACCGGCTGCACCAAGTAAATGCCCGATAGATGATTTCGTTGATGACATAGAAACTTGTGGTGCATAACTCCCTAAAACACGCTCAACAGCCGCTAGCTCTATGGAATCAGCCATCGTAGATGTACCATGAGCATTAATATAATCAAGTTCACTCACATTCACTTGTGCACGCTTAAGAGCAGCTATCATACTACGCTGAGCCCCTTCACCACTTTCTGAAGGCGCTGTAATGTGGTAAGCGTCACCAGATAAACCATAGCCAATAACCTCAGCATAAATACGCGCTCCTCGTTTTTTGGCATGTTCCAGCTCTTCTAAAACAACAACTGCCGCTCCTTCCCCCATCACAAAACCATCACGATCAGTATCATAAGGACGTGACGCCCGTTCAGGATCATCATTGCGACAAGTGGAAAGAGCTCTACAAGCTGCAAAACCTGCAAGAGATATCCGATTTATCGGAGATTCAGCCCCCCCTGCCACCATGACATCTGCATCACCAAACATAATCAAACGTGCCGCATCACCAATCGCATGCGCCCCTGTTGAACAAGCCGTTACAACAGAATGATTAGGCCCCCGTAAACCATATTGAATAGACACATAACCAGAAGCAAGATTAATCAAACGACCTGGAATAAAAAAAGGAGAAACACGACGTGGGCCCTTATCACGAAGCGTATAACCAGCTTCAACAATACCCTCAACTCCCCCAATTCCCGAACCAATTAACACACCTGTACAAATCTGATCTTCATCACTCTTAGGAAACCATTCGGCATCTGCAAGCGCTTGGTTAGCAGCAGCCATTGCATAAACAATAAATGCATCAACTTTACGTTGCTCTTTAGGTTCCATATACAAATCAGCATTATAAGTCCCCTCTGTTCCATCCCCTAAGGGGATACGCGCAGCAATCTGGCATGGCAAATCTGACACATCAAACTCTGTGATACGTCGGACACCACTTCTTCCTTCAAGAAGTCGTTTCCAACTATATTCAGTATTACCAGCTAATGGAGATACCAACCCTAAACCAGTAACAACAACACGTCTCATAACTTCTAACCTTGAACTAAACTTCACCTCTCAAAGCTCTCTTTTCAAAAGAGCTCCGAAGAATATAGGCAAAAGCAATTCATGCCTTTGCCCTTTAGTAATCACGCTGAAGCTTTATCAATGAACTTGACTGCATCGCCAACTGTGAAAATCGTTTCAGCAGCTTCATCTGGAATTTCTACCCCAAACTCTTCTTCAAAAGCCATAACGAGTTCAACCGTATCAAGGCTATCAGCCCCTAGATCATCGATAAAGCTTGCATTTTCTACAACTTTATCAGCATTAACCCCAAGATGTTCCACGATAATTTTCTTAACGCGCTCTACTGTATCACTCATGTTGAAATCCTCGAATTTATATTTCCTATAATTTGGTTAACTATATCGGTTCATCTAATCAAGCAATAGATGCATTACTTTAAAAGATTTTAGTAATGATTTAAAACATCCTGTGGATATCCCCTACAAAATGAACCAATCTGACATTCCGACATCAATTGATCAACGACCATATTAAAGAAATAGATGCATCTATCCATTTCAATCGTTACTATCTAAAATAATACAACTCATAAATCAATGTGGAATAAAATAAATACTCAAATCATTGCCATTCCACCATTGATATGGAGTGTTTGACCTGTCGTATAGGCTGCTTCATCGCTTGCTAAATAAACAGCAGTAGCGGCTATTTCTTGCCCACTTCCCATACGTTTCATCGGAATCGCAGCCATAATGGCTTCTTTTTGCTTTTCATTAAGCTTGTCTGTCATTGCGGATTTAATAAATCCTGGAGCAATACAATTGACAGTGATGTTTCGCGAAGCAATTTCTTGTGCCAATGCTTTAGAAAAACCTATCAAGCCTGCTTTTGCAGCACAATAATTCGTTTGTCCAGGGTTTCCCACAACACCAACAACAGATGTAATGTTAATAATCCTTCCATAACGGCGGCGCATCATAGAATGTATTAATTCACGCGTCAAAAGAGAAGCAGCTGTTAGGTTAACTTCTAAAACATCATCCCAGTCTTTATCTTGCATACGCACAAAAAGACCATCCCTAGTGATTCCCGCATTGTTAACCAAAATATCGACGCCATCCATTTCTCTTTCTGCAACTTCAGCCAATTGTTTAATCGATTGGCGTTCAGAAAGATTAGCGGGGAATACAAAAACATTCTGCCCTAATTCTGCCGCCACTTCTCTAAGCTTTTCTTCGCGTGTTCCATGAAGTCCAACAATGGCTCCTTGTGCATGAAAGCAGCGTGCAATTGCCTCACCAATTCCTCCCGAAGCCCCCGTTACAAGAGCTTTACGTCCTGTTAATCTAAACATTTTTTAACTCCTTATAGATTAAACGCCGAGCATACCTAGCGCTGATTCTATTTCATCAACTGTTCCAATGGTTACCCCCTTTATATCTTTGTTAATACGACGCGTTAAACCTGTTAATACTTTTCCAGAACCAACTTCAAAAAGCGTATCAACCCCATTCGCAGCGATCCATTCTATTGTTTCACGCCATCGCACCCTCCCAGTCACTTGTTGGACAAGAAGAGTAGTAATACGCTCTGGATTGCTCTCAGGTGCAACAGAAACATTGGCAATCAAAGGAACAATAGGGGACATTTTGTTAACAGTCAAAAGTGCTTTCTTCATGGCATCAGCAGCAGGTTGCATTAAAGATGAATGAAAAGGTGCAGAAACAGGAAGAAGAAGTGCACGTTTTGCACCTTTTGTTGATGCAATCTCTACCGCTGCCTCAACTGCTTTTGCTTTACCGGAAATAACAATTTGCCCACCACCATTATCATTAGCAATCTGACATAGTCCTTCTCCAGAAACAGTTTCACAAATTTCTTCCACAATGTGCTCTTCTAAACCAATTAATGCAGCCATAGAACCTTCACCAACCGCGACAGCAGCCTGCATAGCATTGCCACGAATACGCAAAAGTCTTGCCGTATCTGTGAGAGTAAATGTACCAGCAGCACAAAGAGCCGAATATTCGCCTAAAGAATGACCAGCAACAAACCTTACCTTTTCTTCTATACGAAGCCCTAATTGTTTCATCACACGAATGACAGCCATAGATACAGCCATTAATGCCGGTTGTGCATTTGCTGTTAACGTTAAAACATCTGCTGGTCCTTCAAAAATGATCTTTGATAATTTCTCACCCAAAGCATCATCAACTTCCTCGAAAACCATCCGTGCGACAATAAATTGCTCTGCAAGCGCTTTCCCCATACCAACAAGTTGACTCCCCTGCCCTGGAAAAATAAAAGCTGCACCCATTTATCAACTCCTAAAACTGTACAATTAAATTATTTTCTTTTGACCTTATTCATCCGCACAAATCAATATAAAGCCCTTTATTTAAAACGAATACCACACCTAAAATTATATTTTAAGGGCGGAATTTGATATAAAAACTTAGGAAAATAGGGTGCTATAAACTGAATAACACCCAAACTTATGAGACTTCCTAAAAGTGCACCTGCTAAAATATCAAAGGGATAATGTACACCCACAAAGATGCGCGCCCAACAGATCAAACACAAAAATACGGTGGCAAATTTAAAAGTAACTTTGTATCGGTAAAAATAAAAGTTAGCTGCATAAGATGCAATGGTCAAGGCATGATTACTAGGAAAAGAAGCTGTTGCACGATGTTGAATAAGCGGTGTCGTCAGCCCTACCACGAATGGGCGAGGATGAAAATAAAAAAGAGAAATGAGATAACCTATGAAAAGAGATGCACAAATACTCATGCAAATGCTTAGCACAACACACCGTTCCCTCTCCCCACCACAAAACCACAACGCACAAAGATGGAGAGGAATAATATAAATTAAAAACTTTGCACAAAAAATACTAAACAAAACTACAATCGACCAAGCTTGATGATTGCCGACAAACATTTCAAAGAGTGTAACATCAATCTGGTTTAAAAAGTCCATTTTTCCCTCCTTTGCCTTTATATTACAGTATTATCTTTTTGTAGAAGAAGGAAATATATCAAGATTTAACAAATCAATTTTTTTGTGTGCATAAACTTGCTATTTTAAAAGATAACCTGTAGATATGAAATATTCGTTGCCGGCACTTTAGCTGGAGGTTGAACGGAGGGCTGTAAAATATCAGTAGGAAATACAATGTTTCCGGCCTCCCGTATCTCCGCTCTGAGATGTCTCGAATTGTAAACGCGTCCTTTCTTCTTTGGATTTCCAAAAAAGACAAGTCGCAGAGGCTTTGCGCTAAAACCGGTGAAATTTAATTGAAGAAAGGCAAAACAATGGCTCTTTATGAACATATGTTCCTTGCCCGACAAGACATTGCACCGCAGCAAGTTGATGAACTTTTGAGTCTCTACAAAGGTGTCATTGAAGCGCATGGTGGAAAAGTTGGGCGTATAGAAAATTGGGGACTTCGTCCTCTTGCTTACCGTATTCGTAAAAACCGTAAAGCTTATTATGTCTTAGTCAATATTGATGCACCAGCTTCAGCAATTGCTGAAGTGGAGCGTCAGATGCGCATCAATGAGGATATTTTGCGTTATATGACCATTCGCGTAGAAAAACACGAAAAAGAAAAATCTGCTATGCTCTCACACCTTGATCGCAATAGTCACATTGGACATGATGAAGAGCGTCCTCGTTTTCCACGTCGTCAACGTGAAAATACTATAGAAGGGGTAGAATAATGACTGATACTAATCAAAACTCTGCACGTCGCCCCTTTCATCGTCGTCGTAAAACATGTCCTTTTTCAGGGACCAATGCTCCCAAAATTGATTATAAAGACATCAAGTTGTTACAACGTTATATTTCCGAACGTGGGAAAATTGTTCCTTCACGGATTACTGCTGTTAGTCAGAAAAAACAGCGTGAATTAGCTAATGCTATCAAACGTGCTCGCTTTTTAGGCTTACTTCCGTACGTTATAAAGTAAGCAATCAATACGCTATGCAACTGGAGAGTTTCTCCAGTTGCTTTTCTTATATGGTTAAAAAATAGCTTGTTGTATCCTATGTTAAGCTATTAAATGTCAAAGTTGGGGTATTGACACACCTCTAACTGCAGAAAGCAGGACAGCAATAAATGAAAAAAAATCGTACTTATGAGATATTAACCGGTATTTTGGCAGGATTATTTGCTGTTGTGATAGGACTGGCAATCATCAGTGTTGCAAATATCGCGCCCTTTTTTTCTCTTCTTCTTGGCTGCTTTCTTTCATTGCCAATTTTTATTGTTGCGTTCGGTCAAGGAACATTAGCCAGTCTCATCGCCCTCATAAGTGCTACTGTTGTTCTTATCATAACCACTAATACCTATATTGCTCTTGGCTTTATGTTCTTATTTTTCCTTCCTGCTGTCTATGCTTCTTGGCTTCTTGGGCTTGCACGACCAGCGCAAAAAGAAAACGAACTGATATGGTATCCATTATCATCGGTTATTTTTCATTTAACTAATTTTATCGCTCTTATAGCAACTTTCATTGGGCTCTATGTTCAAACACGTCCTTCCACACCCATCGTTGCAAAAAAAATCACCGAAAACATAGCACAAACTCTGCAACAAACACAGTCAATAAAAGAAGCCGATATACGCGCTTTTAATGAGCTTTTAATGACGCATACAGCAACTTTTACTGCTTTTTCTTTGACTATTTATAGTTTGGTTTTTCTCATTGGTAACCTTTACTTTTCCATGATAGCAGCACAACATATGAAATGGCTGAAAAGACCCCGTGATGATTGGAGCCAAACTCTCCGCCTTCCAATTTCTGGAATTATTATTTTTATTATTGTTTGCATAGCATCGATGATTGAGTTGAGCTCTTCTCTTAACTTGAGTACCCTTGCCTTTAGTACTGCATACACTGTCATCATATTAATTAGCGGTCTAGCATATCTTCACAATATTACAAAAGGGGTAAACGGTCGGATTATTATACTTTCTCTTGTTTATATTGCTATTTTTACAGTCGTTTTTACTCCACCTATTGTTTTCATGATGCTTTTGATGGGAATTTGGGCTGCTATTCAATACAATTTTCAATCACGCAAAAAACTCCACTAAATTTATTTGTTCGAAAGGAAAAACTATGGATATTATTTTACTTGAGCGCATTCCTCGTCTTGGTCAGATGGGTGATATTGTCTCAGTTAAAGATGGTTATGCGCGTAATTTTCTCTTGCCTCAAGGTAAAGCTTTACGCGCAAATGAAGCTAATAAAAAACATTTTGAGGTACAACGTGCACAACTTGAAGCACGTAATCTTGAACGCAAAAGCGAAGCGCAAAAAATTGCTGAAAAACTTGATGGACAATCATTCATTGTTGTTCGTTCTGCTGGTGAAACAGGACAACTTTATGGTTCTGTGTCAACACGTGATATTGCTGAAATCATAACAGATGAAGGCTTTTCTATTGGAAGAAATCAAATCGAACTTAATCATCCAATAAAAATGATCGGTCTTCACACTATCACTCTTAGCTTACATCCAGAGGTTCAAATTTCTGTGATTATTAATGTTGCGCGTTCTACCAGTGAAGCACAACGCCAAGCAGAAGGTGAAACCCTCACTTCGGCTAAAGAAATATATAATATTCAAGAAGAATTATTAGAAGAAAGTCAGGAAGAATTATTGGCAGAAGAAATTAATGACAACGATATAAACAGTTCTCATCAAGAAGCTTAATTGCTATTTTTGCTTTCTGTTTTATATTTTTTATTCCATTTTAAATATCGCTCATAAAATACTCACACTTTAAAAGTGAGTATTTTATGGCTATCGTACATAAAGAACCTAATTTTTATGAAAGAATTAGAAATATATTATTTAAAGGCATTACATGCCGAGAATGATAATATCACTAAGAGTGAAATGTCTTTTTTTTCCAGCATATAAAGCAAAAATAATTTAAAGTTCTACCCTTAAGGCTAAAGTTTGTATGAGCGTTAAGTTGATTATATCCTCACATGATCTGAAATAATTTCAGTTATAAAAAAATAATTCTACTTACACAGATATTGGAATTTTAAGGTTAAGTAACTTAAAAATACTTAAATTTAGAGTAGCAAAACTTCCACTTTAAAATCACATATTATAAAATAAAATAGATAGACGTTATATAAATAATACACAAATGATAAATGAGGAACGAAAAGAGAGTTTTTAAAAATTATATAATTTTAACTTAAAATGAAGATTTGTAGCTCTATTCTTTTAATTATACGATTTTCAATTTATCGCCTAAAGTAGCTAGACTTAGAATTTTAGTGGAAAAATATTATGGAAGAAACTAACGTTGTTAATGTCAGCTCTTCAAAGAAAGAGGATTCTCCTTCTTTTCGGCAACTTCCGCATAATATTGAAGCTGAACAGGCATTGCTTGGTGCCATCTTTATCAACAATGATTCTCTTGACCGCGTTTCAGATTTTCTAAAACCAGAACATTTTTTTGAACCATTGCATCAAAAAATTTATCATGTTTTATCTCACCTTATTAAAATAGGAAAACGTGTAGATCCAGTTACAATCAAGCCCTATATCCAAATGGAAGAAAAAATTGGAGATATTACTGTATACCAATATGTTGTTCGCTTAGCCACAGAGGCAGTCACTATTATTAACGCTGAAGATTATGGACGCGTCATTTACGATCTCTTTATCCGACGGTCTTTGATTAACCTTGGAACTCAAGTTGTCAATACAGCCTTTGATGCTCCTGTAGAACTCACACCTACCCAACAAATTGAAACTGTTGAAAATCAGTTATTTGAGCTAGCAGAAAAAGGGAAATATGGAGGTGGATTTGAAAATTTTAATGAGGCTATTAAAAAAGCTATCGATATGGCAAGTGCTGCGAAAAAGCGCTCTTCACAATTATCAGGGATAGCCACCCATATTAAAACACTTGATGAAAAAATGGGAGGATTACAAGCATCTGACTTAATTATCCTTGCGGGCCGCCCTGGTATGGGTAAAACCTCACTGGCTACCAATATTGCCTTTAATATTGCTAATGCTTATAATCGTAATGCCAATATCCAAGAAAATGAAGGCGGCATTGTGGGATTCTTCTCACTTGAGATGTCATCCGAACAGCTTGCAACCCGTATTATTTCTGAACAAACAGAAGTCTCTTCTTCTGATATTCGGCGTGGCAATATTTCAGATGAACAATTTTCAAAAATTATTCGTGCGGTGAACCAACTACAAAAGGCACCACTTTATATTGATCAAACTGGGGGAATATCAATTACGCAATTAGCTGCTCGTGCGCGGCGTCTCAAGCGGCAACATGGTTTAGATATCTTGTTTATTGACTATATCCAACTCATGACAAGCAGTTCAAAGCGTTCATCAGAAAATCGTGTTCAAGAGATCACAGAAATTACCACAGGATTAAAAGCATTAGCAAAAGAATTGAATATTCCTATTATCGCTCTCTCTCAACTTTCTCGTCAAGTAGAAAATAGAACAGATAAACGTCCACAGCTCTCAGATTTACGTGAATCTGGTTCAATTGAGCAAGATGCCGATATCGTTCTGTTTGTCTATCGCGAAGAATACTATCTCAAAAATGAAGAACCAAAACTAGGTAGCTTGGAACATACGAAATGGCAAGAAATAATGGATAAAGCTTTTGGAAAAGCTGACGTTATTATTGCAAAACAGCGCCATGGGCCGACAGGAATCGTGCCCCTTGCCTTTCAATCTGATTTCACACGCTTTAGTGATCTGGCCGATAGCAATTACCTTCCAGAGCAAATTGGTTAAATCGACATGGCGCGTAATCGTATTCAATTTATCTGTCAAAATTGCGGAACCATCCATTCCCGTTGGGCAGGAAAATGTAGCGCTTGTGGGGAATGGAATTCCCTTATCGAAGAAACTATAAATAGCGGCATAGGAAGTGGTCCTAAGCAGAATGCTCGTAAAGGACGCATTGTCACACTCACATCTCTTTCTGGAAATATCGAAGATGCTCCACGTATTCATTCTGGTATTGCTGAACTTGATCGTGTTACCGGTGGGGGCTTTGTCCGTGGATCAGCACTCCTTGTTGGAGGTGATCCGGGTATTGGTAAATCAACATTGCTAACACAAACAGCCGCTGCTTTATCACGTAAAGGATATAATGTCATCTATGTTTCAGGTGAAGAGGCTATTGCGCAAATTTGTCTGCGCGCACAAAGGCTTGAAGCTAACAATACAGAAGTGAAACTTGCTGCTGAAACCAATGTTGAAGATATCCTGGCAACCTTAAGCGAACATAAAAACCTTGATATGGTGATTATCGATTCGATTCAAACCCTATGGTCAGATACAGCAGATTCAGCACCTGGTACTGTCACACAAGTACGTATCGGTGCTCAAGCTATGATCCGCTTTGCCAAGAAAACAGGAGCCGCCGTTGTTCTTGTTGGGCATGTTACAAAAGATGGACAAATTGCTGGTCCTCGAGTCGTTGAACATATGGTTGATGGCGTTCTCTATTTTGAGGGTGAAGGAGGACATCATTATCGCATTCTTAGAACTGTAAAAAATCGCTTCGGACCAACAGATGAAATTGGTGTCTTTGAAATGTCTGATAAAGGATTACGCGAAGTGATAAATCCATCTGAATTATTTTTAGGGGAACGTAATGAAAAAGCACCAGGCGCTGCTGTTTTTGCAGGAATGGAAGGGACACGCCCGATACTCGTAGAAATTCAAGCGCTTGTTGCTCCTTCTTCCCTTGGGACACCAAGACGTGCGGTTGTCGGATGGGATGGAAATCGTCTTTCTATGATTCTTGCCGTTTTAGAAGCTCATTGTGGCATTCGTTTTGGACAGCATGATGTCTATCTGAACGTGGCAGGTGGATATCGCATATCAGAACCTGCTGCTGATTTAGCTGTAGCCGCTGCTTTGGTATCTTCTCTTGCCAATATCGCATTGCCAACGGATTATGTCTATTTTGGTGAAGTCAGTCTTTCAGGAGCTACCCGCGCTGTTGCACATTCAGCACAGCGCATCAATGAAGCAAAAAAACTCGGCTTTCAAGGAGCCTTTCACCCCACAACAACAACCGAAATGATGAAGTCGCTCAACTTTCAACAAAAAACTTTCTCCGACCTTCCCGAACTCGTTGCTACTCTTACCGTAAGTAAAAAATGATCTGCACCACAGATATGATAATATAGAAAAAACTCTATAAAATACAAAAGATCCTTGCTATAAGAACAAAAAATGGCATAACAAAAAATATATTTGCACACAGACTTAAAAGAACACAACTTTATGTATAAGGAACAAACAAATGATCATAACAATCCTTGATGGAATTGTCGTAGTAATCATCCTGTTTTCCGCTTTTCTTGCTATGCTTCGAGGATTTTCACGTGAAGTGTTATCGTTGATTTCTTGGGCAGTTGCAGCTGTTACGACACTGTTTTTATTCAAACCTGTCTTACCTTTCTTTGAACAATATCTCTCTAATAAAATGATTGCATTGATCACAACATTGGTCACAATTTTTATTATTGTTCTCATTATTACTTCAATTATTACAATGAAGATCTCTGATTTTATTATTGATAGTCGAATTGGTATCCTTGACCGTGCTATTGGTTTTATTTTTGGAGCACTTCGTGGTTTACTTATCATGGTCATCGGTATGTTGCTGATTAATGCACTGATTAAACCCGAGCTTCAAGCGAATTGGTTAAAAAATGCAAAAACAAGGCCTATTTTAGATTCATTGGGACAAAAAGTTTGGGAAATACTCCCCAAAGATATTGGATCTGTTCTCGAAAAGACGGAAAATTTGTTTAAAGACAGCAATAAACTTACGTATGAGCAACACTCTCATGAAAAGATAATTTTCAAAAAATAGAGAATAGTTTTTCATGAGGAAAGAGAACTAAATGATGTAAAATGTGATATTAATGATTCCTCCATATCACAACTGAAAGAATATGATGATAAAAAGCGATGTTTTCTGTCAAGAATTTTCATTAGATGATGATACCCTTCATGAAGAATGTGGAGTTTTTGGTATTCTTGGGCATGAAGATGCCGCAACATTAACAGCTCTTGGACTCCACGCACTTCAGCATCGTGGGCAAGAAGCAGCTGGGATTGTTTCTTACCATAATAAAATATTTCATCAAGAAAAGCATTTAGGTCTTGTTGGCGATCACTATACAAACCCTGCAACACTTGCGCGCTTACCAGGAAATCGTGCTATTGGACATACCCGTTATTCAACAACTGGAGAAGTGGCATTACGCAATGTTCAACCCCTTTTTGCTGAATTGAAAGTTGGAGGTATTGCTATTGCGCATAATGGTAATCTTACCAATGGTCTCACATTACGCCGTGAACTCATCGCTTCTGGTGCTATCTGTCAATCAACGTCAGATTCAGAAGTTTTTCTCCATCTTATCGCTCGCTCACGTTATGAATCGTCCTCTGATCGTTTTGTTGATGCGATTCGGCAAGTAGAAGGTGGGTATGCTATGTTAGCGCTCACACGTACAAAGCTTATTGCGGCACGCGATCCAACAGGAATTAGACCTCTCGTGATGGGGGAACTTGATGGTAAGCCTATCTTTTGTTCTGAAACTTGTGCTCTTGATATTATTGGAGCAAAATATGTCCGTGATGTTAAAAATGGAGAAATCATCATATGTGAAATACAAAAAAATGGGGAAATTACGAAAAAAATTATAAAACCAGAAAATGAGACACCAGAAAAGCTTTGTTTATTTGAATATGTTTATTTTGCCCGCCCGGACTCAATCGTTGGAGGGCGTAGTGTTTATACAACACGTAAAAATATGGGAATTCGTTTAGCACAAGAAGCCCCCTGTAAGGGTGATGTTGTAGTTCCTGTTCCTGACGGAGGAACACCTGCCGCAATTGGCTATGCACAAGAAATTGGAATTCCCTTCGAGCTTGGTATTATTCGTAATCACTATGTTGGCCGCACTTTTATCGAACCAACACAACAAATTCGCGCTTTTGGCGTCAAGTTAAAACATTCGGCAAACCGTCCTGTGATTGAAGGAAAACGTGTTATTCTGGTTGATGACTCTATTGTGCGTGGAACAACATCCCTTAAAATTGTACGAATGCTTCGCGATGCAGGAGCAAAAGAAGTTCATATGCGCATTTCTAGCCCTATGATTTTTTATCCTGACTTTTATGGTATTGATACACCTAAAGCTGAAAACCTTTTAGCAAATCAATATCCAGATTTAAAATCTATGTGTGATTTTATTGGAGCGGATTCATTAGAATTTCTTTCAACGGATGGATTATATCTTGCTGTAGCAGGGGAAAAACGGAATAACGCCGATCCACAATTTACTGACCATTATTTTACTGGATATTATCCTACGCATCTGGTTGATCAAGAAAATCTCTCCAAAATTCATCAATCATCTGTTCTTAAAACAAGAGATTAATGATGACAAAACGTGACTTTAGTCTCCATGGGCGTGTTGCACTTGTTACTGGCGCATCAAGAGGGATTGGCTATTATTTGGCACTCGAGCTTGCTGCACGCGGTGCTCATATTATTGCTCTTGCACGAACAGTCAGTGGACTTACTGAATTAGATAATCAAATCCGAGAAAAAGGAGCTCATGCAACCCTTGTTCCCCTTGACTTGCATCATATGGAAAACATCGATACCCTTGCTATCTCAATTGCCAAACGCTGGAAAAAACTTGATATTATCGTTGCAAACGCAGGAATTCTTGGAACACTCTCACCAATAGCGCATATAGAAAACACGGTATTTGAAGATGTTTTTCAAATAAATCTTTTCAGCCAATGGCGCTTAATGAAAGCCGTTGAGCCTTTATTACGTGAATCTGATGCTGGACGAGCCATCCTGTTATCCTCAAGCGTTGCGCATGCTGCGCGCCCTTTCTGGGGAGCTTATGCAGCCTCTAAAGCGGCTTTAGAGGTGATTGCCCGCTGTTGGGCAGAAGAACTCAAACAAACCCCTATTAAGATTAATTGTGTCAACCCTGGTGCCACACGCACTGCCATGCGCGCTGAAGCTATGCCCGGTGAAGATCCACAAACTCTTCCTTTACCACAAGAGGTTGCAAAAAAGATAGTCCATTTGTTATCACCTGATTTAAAGGAAACTGGAAAACTCTTTAATGTCCATAAAAATCGGTTTGTAGATTATCATGTACCTGATTGATCATCATATGAGAAGTAAATCGTTTGACTCTCTCTTTTTCCTGTGCTTTTCGACAGAAGAATGAAGCACTTTATAATTCTTGGATAGCTTTAGCATCAGCCTTTTTCTCTTCTAAAGTAGCACGTTTATTATAAGCGATAAAACTACAAGGGAGAAAAATCATATAGCTAACAGCTGTAATCAATAAAGTTTCCCATGTGTAAGTCGCAAGAAAACCGACATAAATAACAATGACCAACATGCAAGGTATAACGATATCGCGCCTTAAATTTTGATCAATTGTTTTTGCATTCCATACCGGTAAACGACTAATCAAAAGAAAAGCAATAATTACAGTATAAAGACTAAAAAATAATGCCCACCCCCAATTGGGGACCAAACCAAGAGTGCCTAAATAGGTAGGCAATAAAAGTAATAATGCTCCTGCTGGTGCTGGAACACCAACAAAATAACTTCTCTGCCACTTAGGTATATTGGGGTTATCTAACATCACATTAAAACGTGCTAATCGCAAACAACAAGCAACACAATAAACAAGGGCAGCAACCCACCCAATATGATTCGCTTGATTCAAGATAAAAGAATAAACAATGAGTGCAGGGGTAACACCAAAATTTATAACATCAGCAAGAGAATCCATCTGTGCCCCAAAAGATGAACTACCATCTATTAAACGGGCAATGCGACCATCAGCACCATCTAAAACTGCGGCCAAAAGCACCATTAAAATAGCAGCTTCATAGCGATGTTCAAAAGCCAAACGAATGCTGCTCATCCCTGCACAAATTGCTAAAATAGTAATGATATTGGGAATGACATACCGCATTGATGTAGGTGAACGCCGCCGATTTGCAACATCATCATGCTGCCCCTCAGGATTGAATGAAGAAAATGGCGAAAAATTTTTCATTGTGAGTCCTAATCGTATCTGAAGTCCGTTGTGGCACTCTTATCATCAAAAGAACCCAAAACTGTTTCTCCAGCAATTGCTGTCTGTCCAACTGCAACACGCAATTTCATTTCAGTTGGTATATAAACATCAAGGCGAGAACCAAAACGAATCAATCCAAATCGCTCACCAGTCATAACGGCATCGTTTTCTTTTGACCAGCAAACAATCCGGCGCGCAACCATTCCCGCTATTTGTACGACACCAATTTTACCATGTTTGCTATCAATTACCACCCCATTACGCTCATTAAACTGACTAGCTTTATCAAAGTCAGCATTGGTAAATCGACCTGGATGATAAACGATAGACTCTACTGTACCACTGATAGGAATACGATTAATATGGCATGAAAAAACATCCATAAAAATGGAAATACGGATCATTTCATCTTTCCCTAATCCTAATTCTTCAGGTGGAACACATGATTCCACAAATGAAATACGCCCATCTGCAGGCGACATAACCCAATTTGAATTCAAAGGGATCACACGATCTGGATCACGGAAAAAGTATACACACCACACCGTGAGAACAAGACCAAACCAAAACAACGGACTCCATATCCAACCAAGAATGAGCGAAATAACAAAAAACGCTACAATAAAAGGATAACCTTCTTTATGAACCGTTACAAAGCTATTATGGAAAGATTGCAGAATACTCATATAATTTCCTATTCATCGTAAACTTAAACAAGCAACAAAGCTTTTTGTTCCTCTTGTGTCTTTTTATGTATTTAATCAATCACTCCATATAAAGATATAGATTACATTTTGCTCTATTTATTTTTTACGATTAACAACACTCGTCTCATCTTCTTCACGCATTTTACGTAATTTTTCTTCTGCTTGCGATGCTTCAAGCTGCTTATTCCACATTGAAGCATAGAGACCTTTCTTGCGTAAAAGCTCTGTATGCGTCCCATTTTCAATAATACGACCACTTTTAAGAACTAAAATTTCATCCGCATTGATAACAGTAGAAAGACGGTGCGCAATAATCAATGTTGTACGTCCACGGCTTACAATATCCAATGCTTGTTGAATTTCCTGTTCCGTCGCCGTATCAAGAGCCGCCGTTGCTTCATCTAGAATAAGAAGTGGAGGAGCTTTTAAAAGTGTCCGTGCAATAGCCACGCGTTGTTTTTCACCACCTGATAATTTGAGACCTCGCTCTCCTACCATAGACTGAAAACCTTCCGGTAAAATTTCAATAAATTTTGATATTTGTGCCATTTCAGCAGCTTTGCGCATCTCTTCATCTGTAGCACTTGGACGCCCATAGCAAATATTATAGGCAATTGTATCATTAAATAACACCGTATCTTGTGGGACCATGCCAATCGCTTCACGCAAACTCTTTTGTGTTACGTCACGAATATCCTGCCCATCAATTGTGATAGAGCCTGCATCAACATCATAAAACCGAAAAAGCAACCGAGAAATAGTAGATTTACCGGCACCCGATGGACCGACAATAGCGACTGTTTTTCCTCCCGGAACTTCAAAATCAATATCTCTGAGAATCTGACGTCTCGAATCGTAGGAAAACTTTACCTGATGAAAACAAATGGTCCCATCGCTTATCTCTAACGGTTTAGCATCCGATTTATCAACGATCTCCTTCTGAACATCTAAAAGATCAAACATTGCTTCAATATCCGTTAAACCTTGTCGAATATCACGATACATTGAACCAATAAAATTTAGTGGAATGGAAAGTTGCATTAAAAGCGCATTAATAAAAACAAAATCTCCTAAAGTTTGTGTCTTATAAAAAACTTCATAAGCTGACATCAGCATCATGATCGTCATTCCAATACCAAAGATAAGAGTCTGACCAAAATTAAGCCAGCTTAACGATGTCCAAATCTTTGTTGCGGCTTTTTCATAACCTACCATAGAAGCATCAAATCGATCGGCTTCTAGAGTTTCATTACCAAAATATTTGACCGTTTCAAAATTCAAAAGAGAATCAACAGCGCGAGTATTCGCCTCAGTATCCGCTGTATTCATTTTTTGTCGAATGCGAATACGCCAATCACTCGCCTTAATGGTAAACAA
>NZ_JBHIOZ010000005.1:32967-45363 GCF_042195805.1 Bartonella sp. AP57NXGY
GATAACTCATGCATATGTACAAAGGTTTTATAAGCTAATTGACGAACAGCGTATTGACCAACAGTGGCAAACAGGGAATCGCGTAATTGATTTAATCCAGCCTGCATAATACGCGCGACATTGTATGCCAAAACGAGCATGATGGGAATAATCCAACTGGATGGGAACCATTCAGGTAGCTGAAAGCTTGAATCAAGCACATTCGTAGAATATTTAAATAAATACGGTACAGATATGAGAACGAGCTTAGCCAAAACAAGATAAAATATTGCCCATAGCACACGCATTTTTAGATCACGCCGCCCTACCGGCCACATATAGGGCCATAAATTGTAAAGTGTGTGCAGAGTCTTCCCTGTATCTGATGATACAGTTTTTGTCATTTCATTGCGTTTCATAAAGTCCTTACTTCTCTATCATCCGCACAAACAGGCAAAATACCCTCTGTGGTTATTTATAGATTCATCTCTTCATTATGGCTTCCAATAAGCTATACCTACCTGTTTTTTGAAGTTAGACTGTTTTTGAAAAAGGAACAAGAAATAATCCACTATACAATTTATTATTTTGATCTGTATTTTCATACCACTCTGCTGCAAATAAATTTTCAACTTTTACATGTTTTTTTTTCAATTCTGCCTGAAGCCATTTTTTTGTTTTACCAATCTCTTTCAGCCCCTTATCAAGAATTTCACCATTTTGTATTAAAATGATAGACTTCTTTCCTTCTTCCTTTTTAATAACGGAACAATCGCCATTGGTTTCTAAACGAACGAAAGCAGCTTCATGTAAACTACAGCCTTTAATGCGCAACATTGTAATCAGATCATTCACACTGATACCTAATTTTTTAATCTTATCCACTTGAAATACTCCATCTAAAACCAATGCAATATGTCGTCCTGCAATAAGACGACGAAAAAAAACTGAATAGCGCATCAGAAAATTAAGAGATGTGACTAAAGTCTGCCAAATAAATAAGACAATCAACAATTGAATACTGCTAACATCCGGACTATAAATAACGCCTCCAATAATACTTCCCATGACAAAATTACTTACCAAATCAACTGGCGTCATTTGACTAAGACTACCACGACCTGTGGTTCTTAAAATCAAGAGGAAAGCGATAAGTCCTACAACTAGTTTTAGTGCAACATACCCATAATGATATAAAAATTCCATCATATTCTCCTTTTTTATGGAGCTGCTGGAATAGAGACATTAGTGTCGCTTTAGTGTCGCTTTATTTCCCACACAGTTATGCGCTCACCACTCTGCGGATCCTTACTGTCTTTTAAAAGAACCCCCTTGGCTGCAAGCTCATCACGAATTGTATCCGCAGCTTCCCACTCTTTATTATGGATAAGTCTTAGTCTTTCGGCAATGCGCTGATCAATAAATTTTGTATCAAGGAAAGTTTTTCTCGTAAATAATGGGCAATCTATTTCTTTAATCCATTCTTGTCTTAACAGTCCTAATAAATTCATCCCATTCAGAAGAGCCAAAGCATTTCCTTCTTTATAAAATTTTCGCAAAAGAGTCAGTGCTTTTGGAGTATTAAGATCATCACTAAGTGCATCTATCAAAGTATCATCAATTGCTTCATTGTTTTTCATCTCACTCTTTTTGCTGCGAAGCCATTCATACCAACGATACAGTTCGCTGCTCGATTGTATTAAACGCTGTGCTGTCCAATTTAATGGTTCACGATAATGCGTTTGCAACATCGAAAAACGCGCAGACAAACCAGCCCAATTTTGCTTCATTTCATCGGTTAAAATACCATTAAACTCCCCCAAATTATTCTCTAAAACAGAACGAATAGTTATGAAATTGCCAAAGCTTTTCGACATCTTTTTGCCTTCAACTTGTAAAAAACCATTATGCATCCAAAAATTAGCCATTCGCTCCGTCCCAAAAGCTGAACAACTTTGTGCAATCTCATTTTCATGATGAGGAAAAATTAAATCAATTCCACCACCATGGATATCAAAAACATTGGCGGTCGGATCATCACAGGTTAAACCACCGCCATAGGGCGCTAATAACTTTGCCATTGACATTGCAGAACATTCAATATGCCAACCTGGACGACCTAAAACAGGAATTCCGCCCGGTGATTTCCAACCTGGTTCTCCTTCCACAGAAGGCTTCCACAAAACAAAATCCATCTCTTCCCTTTTATAAGCAGCAACATCGATACGCGCCCCCGCCCTCATTTCATCTAAAGAACGATTTGCAAATGCCCCATAATGGGGAGGATTTTTTATGCTACTTACAGAAAATAATATATGATTTTCGGCTTCATAAGCGTGCCCCTTTTCAAGCAACCTTTCAATTAAAGAGCGCATCTCCTCTAAATGCTCAGTGGCGCGTGGCTGACTGGTTGGCAACAGACAACCAAGTGCTATGGTATCTTGTTGAAACTGAGAATATGTACGTTCTGTTAAGTGACGAATAGCCTCATTCAATGATACGTTTGGATATTCGCTAGCTGCTCGTGCATTAATTTTATCATCGACATCTGTGATATTACGTGCATATAGAACATGCTCATTGCCATAAACATGACGCAATAAGCGAAATAAAATATCAAAAACAATAACAGGACGTGCATTTCCTATATGCGCATAATCATAAATTGTCGGTCCACAAACATAAAGACGTACTCTTGTCGCATCTATTGGTGTAAATTTTTCTTTTTTACGTGTTAGCGTATTATAAAATCGCAACTCTTTCATTTATTAACTCCATGGACGATATTATGCACTGATCCTTTTAGATGTATCTTATCTCAAATCATTGTATTACGCGGTTTAAGCTAAAAACTTGTATCTTTTATAGTAAATTCTTCTTACCATTTTCCCATTGTATTTACGGCTGTATTCATCGTTTATCATAAAAACAATCTATTTTATTTGATTGGACAAAAGCGTTCTATCATTAGAGATGCTTTCTCTCCTTAAAAAAATGAGCTTAGAAAAAAATCTATAGGCAATACAATATAAATCTATGTGAAAAATAGATAGCTTGCAGGCAGAAAATCTTAAATTTTTAACCACACAAAGCTTCGTCAGTATTTTCAATATTCCACAATGGGTTCCTTACTGCCTCTTACGCCCTATATTTTATAATCAATAATTGAGAATAATGTAGCAATTAACTTTATTTTTACACCGTTCTCATGACAAAATTATTTTATCTTTACAGAGTTTTATTCAAAGAAAGCAATAAAAATAATGCGGTATAGATTGATGAACATCATTATTTTAATATTTCTTGTCATTTCAATGCCAACCTTTGCACAACAATCTCCACCTTATGAAAAAAAATTACTCCGACTAGCAGAAATTTTGGGATCATTGCATTCTCTCCAAAATCTTTGCGAGCCTCCAACAAACCAATGGTATGACTATATGAATGCACTGATTGAAGCAGAACACCCCATTCCACAAAGACGTGCTTATTTTTATGAAGCGTTTAATGAAGCGTATCGTGCTTTCTCAGAAAATTATCATCATTGTACACAAGCAGCCATTGAAGCCAATCAAAGATACATTGAGGAAGGAAGAATTTTATCTGAAAACCTCCTCATGCATTATAAATAATTAATCTATACAAAAAGTATCTCTCTCAATTTTAGCGGTATCAATGATACTCCTTTCACAAATGCGGGGAGCAATAAACCAGCTCTGAAAATAGAGAGACGTTTAAAGAATAATGTCTCGATACGCTTTTATTCATATGCGCCTTTTTCCCCATACAAAACTGTTCTTTGGCTTCCTCCCCACACTTTAACGGACAAAGATTTTTAACTAAATTTGCTCTGTAAATAATCTAGGTTCTTGTTGAACAAGGTTTCTCTTGGCTTCTAACACATGTAATTTGCTGCATAGTTTCTACAAACAAGCCTAAGAATATTCACCACTCATTAAAAAAACACTTATGTATCAAAGAGGCTGACATACCCTATATCACCACTCTAAAGGATGGTATTTTACGGCATACTTATAATTTTAATCTGTTTACACCAAAGTTTCCATAAATTTAACAGGCTCTCCTTGTGAAGGTGTGACAATTTCACCTTCCCACATAACGCGCATACCACGGATAATAGTCCCAACAGGCCAACCTTTAACTTTTTGACCATCATAAGGTGTCCAACCGGCGCGAGAACCAATTAAGCTATTCGTAATAATTTCCTCTCGCTTAAGATCAACAATGGTTAAATCAGCATCAAACCCAACAGCAATGCGCCCTTTACAACTTATACCAAAAATACGACTAGGGCCATGTGAAGTGAGATCAACAAAACGTTCAAGAGATATTTTTCCTGCATTCACATGTGTCAACATAATTGCTGCTGTTGTTTGCACGCCTGTCATACCTGAAGGTGAAGAGGGATAAGGTTGAAGTTTTTCTTCAAGAGTATGAGGCGCATGATCTGAACCTAAGACATCAATAATTCCTTGTTGAACACCGTACCAAAGAGCGTCACGGTGGCGCGGCTCACGAATAGGCGGATTCATCTGAATTAATGTACCAAACTTCTTATAATCATCAGCCGTGAGCGTCAAATGATGTTGTGTCACTTCAATTGTTGCAACATCCTTATGTTTTTTTAGAAAATCAATTTCTTCTTCTGTCGAAAGATGTAACACATGAATCCGAGCCTTCGTCTCATGAGCAATTTTTACCAAACGCTGCGTACATTTTAATGCCGCAACTTCATCACGCCAAATCGGATGTGACGATGCATCCCCTTCAATACGCAATATTTTACGCTCTTTGAGCCTCGCCTCATCTTCAGAATGAAAAGCCGCACGACGGCGTGTATTCTTCAAAATAAGGCGTACACTTTCATCATCATCAACCAAAAGATCACCGGTAGAGGACCCCATAAAGACTTTAATTCCAGCCGCACCAGGAAGTCTTTCTAATTCAGATAGTTCATGAGCATTTTCACGCGTTCCTCCAACCCAAAATGCAAAATCACAATGCATTCGATGAAATGCGCGTTGAACCTTATCGCTTAATGTTTCTTCTGATGTTGTCAATGGATTGGTATTAGGCATTTCAAAAACTGCCGTAACACCCCCTAACACAGCAGAATACGAGCCACTTTCCAAATCCTCCTTATATTCATTTCCTGGCTCACGAAAATGCACTTGGCTATCAATAATTCCTGGTAAAATATGAAGCCCCGTACAATCAATGACCTCACTAGCCGATGCACATGTAAGGTCGCCTATTTCAGCAATACGACCATTTGTAATACCAATATCACGCTTGCTTCTTCCATCATGATTCACAAGTGTTGCACCTTTAAAAATTGTATCAAATGTTTTAAACATAACCACGCTCCTTACATATTGCTCACTTATCGATTATGTAACTTTGAGCAGAAAGGCAAGAACCATGATTGAAAAACAAAATGCCATTTGCTTAAAAAACCGCGGACTTATTCAAATTACAGGCGAAGAAGCAACAGATTTTCTACAATCCCTGATCACGACAGATGTAAAAAAAATCAGTCCACAGGAACTTTTCCCTGGAGCCCTTTTATCCCCACAAGGAAAGGTTCTTGCTGATTTTCTTATCGGAAAAAAAGAAGATGGTTACCTGATTGATATCAGGATGCCTTTAGCTGATACGCTCCATAAGCGTCTGTTGCTCTATAAGCTGCGCAAAAAAGTAGAAATTACACAACCATTCCAAGAGCTTGTTACAGTTTCTTTGAATAATGAATCAGATGCTTTAAATTTTGATTCAAGTTTTGTTGATAAACGCTTCCCACAAAAAGAAAAAATAATACGAATCTATGGCAAAAAACCTTTTTTAACTTCAGAATATCATGACACATGGAATCAATTGCGTATCCGTTATGCAATTGCGGAAAGTGATCAAGACTATGAAATTGGCAAAGTCTTTCCTCATGATATTAATTACGATCAAATCAATGGACTTGCATTCAATAAAGGATGTTATATTGGACAAGAAATTGTTTCACGAATGCACCACCGCCGTGCAGCACGTCGCCGTATTTTTATTGTAAAAGGCCAGTGTAAATTAACCCCTCAATCTAGCATTGAAGCAGGAACAAAAGTGCTTGGCTACTTGGGAACATGTGTAGAAAATGAGGCTCTTGCTTTAATGCGTATTGACCACGTCAAAGATGCTATGGATCATAACATCCCCTTTACTGTAAAAAACATTCCTGTCACTATAAGCATTGCTGAAAATATGAATTTTACCTTTCCTGAAAATACTATAGAAAACACTCATGGCTAAAGCTGAATTATTAAAAAATGGAGAAGCCCGCGCTTGGCAAAGAATGCTCTCTGGAAGGCGACTTGATCTTCTCAACCCTTCTCCTTTTGATGTTGAAATTGAAGATATTGCCCATGGACTTGCTCGCGTAGCACGTTGGAACGGTCAAACACGAGGAGAGCATGCCTATTCTGTTGCACAACATTCACTTTTGGTTGAACAAATATTTCAAAAACTTTTTCCACAATCGGGAAGCAACGAATGTCTTTATGCCCTTCTTCATGATGCTCCAGAATATGTCATCGGCGATATGATTTCCCCTTTTAAAGCTGTTATAGGAAAACAATATGAACGCGTTGAAAAGCGCATCCAAGATGCTATCCACATGCGCTTTTCTCTTCCCGTTGATCTTTCTCAAAAACTTTTAAAAAAAATTAAACAAGCCGACCGTATCGCTGCCTATTATGAAGCGATTACGCTTGCTGGATTTAATACAGAAGAAGCCCTTCACTATTTTGGCTCTCCCAATAATATTTTACCCGATGATCTGAATTTATCCCCCTATTCTACCCAACACATTGAAAACGCATTTTTAACGCGCTTTAATGACTTGGATGTCCAAAGATTATAGCCCCTTCGCATTGTTGATTCCTTGTCATTACAGAATCATCACACTGACTTATAATAATAATTCATTGTTTTTTCATTTTGAATGAGAGCTCCTAATATCGTAAGCTTCACTCATTTCAAATCTGTTTATATTGAATCAATCAAAATCATTCTCTTGCACACCACAAGCGGGTCTGGCGTGTGGGTAAAATTTTTTAAAGAAAGAGTTAAAATGCTTCTTATGAACCATCTCAAGTGCTAAGCGCTGTCGCAGCATTGAAAATTGGCAAAGTGTGTGATGATGCCGGCTTGCTCTCTTATGAAGCGTAAAGACGGGAGTACTCTATAAATTTTATACACTTCATAAGGGACTTACCACTATACTATTCACGAACGCCGTCGCGAAATAGGTTGGGTACCTTAAGAAAGCTTTCTTTAAAAAAGCATGTGAATTAGCGACCCAATGGCGTTCTGTTTTGCATGAGAGGCGTGACTTCATTAAAGAAATGGAAAAAATCACAGTTCAAATTGCATACAAAATATATTAAAAATGCACATTCATTATCAAAATAACAAATGTTCTCTTGTCAAACCTTTCATCTTAAACTGAAGTTTATTTTAGTTTATAAACTTCATTATCCGCTGGGAAAGCACGAGATGTGACATCCTCTGCATAATTCTTTATTGCAGTTTCCATGGCTTGTTCAAGGTCTCCATAACGGCGTACAAATTTTGGCACATGAGAACCATAGCCCAACATATCTTCCATAACCAATACTTGCCCATCACATTGATTGGACGCCCCTATACCGATCGTAGGGATAGAAAGCTTATCTGTCAGTTTCACCGCTAAAGGTTCAACCATTGCTTCTAAAACAACAGCAAAAGCACCTGCCTCTTCAATCGCTGCTCCATCTGCTTCAATTCTTTGCCAATCATTCTCCTTGCGTCCTTGTGTTTTAAAACCACCAAAACGATTCATTGCTTGGGGTGTAAGACCGATATGCCCCATCACTGGAATGCCACGTTTACACAAAAAATCTACTGTTTCGGCTATATAAACGCCCCCTTCAAGCTTAACTGCACCACACCCCGTTTGTGCAAGAATGCGCGATGCATTTAAAAAAGCTTGCTCTGGACTTTCCTCATAAGAACCAAAAGGCATATCAATAACAACAAGAGCTTTTTGAGATCCACGCACCACGGCTTTCCCGTGTGAAATCATCATATCTAAATTAACAGGAAGCGTTGTCTCAAACCCATACACAACCATCCCAACGCTATCACCAACCAAAAGGATATCGCAATATGGATCAGCAATCCGCGCAGTATAAGCTTGATAAGCTGTTAAAGAAACAATTGGCTGTTGTCCCTTTCGTGCACGTATTTCGGAAGATGTTATACGCTTTACGGTTTTATGTACACTCATTTTCCACCCTTCTCTTGCAATATATATTGATCAATCAGCCTTATCTCACCAAAGCGGACAGTAAGAAGTAAAACTGCTGGTTTATTCAATGTTCCTTTAACCACGCATAAAGTTTCCATATCCCGTAAATCTATCGCTTCAATGATTGCACGCGTTTCTTGTTGTAAAATATCACGAACAGTTTTGCATAATTTATCAACCGACCGTTCACCTTCATGATAAAGCTTTTCAGCAGCTTTTCCACTTTCAGGAATAATTTTGGAAGCTTTACGATCTTCTAATGTTAAAAGCTGATTGCGTGAAGAACACGCTACACCATCTGACTCCCGTAGAATAGGAACTCCAACGATTTCAATAGGAAAAGCCAAATCTTCAACCATACGCCGAATAATTAAAATTTGTTGAAAATCTTTTTCCCCAAAAAAAGCCTTATCTGGTTGGACAATGTTAAAAAGTTTAGCAACAACGCTTGTTACACCACAAAAATGCCCCGGACGTAATTTTCCCATCAAAATACGTGATAATTTTTTCACTTGTACAATTGTATCATTCCCCAGTGGCCACATTTCATCGACAGAAGGAGCAAAAACACATTCAACACCTGCTTCTTTTAACAAAGCACAATCGCCCTTCAAATCTCTTGGATATTGAGAAAAATCTTCTTGAGGTCCAAATTGCTTTGGATTGACAAAAATAGAAACCACTACGCGATCACACATTGCTCTTGCATACTGTACTAATGCAAGATGTCCATCATGCAATGCCCCCATTGTTGGAACAAAACCAATCGAAAAACCTAAACGTCGTTCCTCTGAAGTATATTGGCGGACTTCAGCAATTGTCTTTAAAATTCTCATTTTCCCATTCAATTATCATCAGATCAACCAATTAATGCCTGTACACCAAATTGGCGCTCAAACAATTGTATCAAATTCATGCGCACTGACGGCTGCTTTATATCTCGTGGCTCCCAGACATGACGCATAAGAAAAAAACCCGTCAGTATAAAACCATTTATTATGTCACTAAAATCAGCAGGACGAGTCGTTCTGTGTACAAGAAACTGTGGTAGAATGAGAAGCTTTTTTTTCCAAGGTTCCCCTGCTTCTTCACAGACAGCCCGTCCAGATTTTGGTGATACGTAATGAAGCCTTTCCTGACGACCTGTTGCAGCACAACAAGATAAATCAAGACCAAAACCAAGTTCTTCAAGAAGCCGCATTTCAAAACGTACAAGCAATTCTGCATTTACAAATGGTTCATCAAAATTCTGCATAAAAAGGTGTAAAATATCATATAAAATGGGGTGCGGATCACGTTCGGGAAGAAGCCGCAAATGAAAAGCTATCAATTGCAAAGCATAAAGTGCTTCTGGTAGACAGATTAATCGTGCCGCATGTAAATCAAGAGCTTCAAGCCGAAAAAGTCCCAAATGTTCGTCTAAACGAGCCCACCATTCAGCCTCCACAAAATTTCCAGGTTGAAGAAGAGCTGCCATGCGACGCGAGCGCCCCCCTTTTACCACTCCCATATAACGACCATGTTCACGTGTCATAATCTCAAGAATAACACTTGTTTCACCATATTGGCGTGTACCAAGTATAACGGCTTGTTCTTTCCACTTCATTTTACTTTAATTATTTTTAAAAATCTTATTAAAAAAAATCCAATCCCATTTCACGATAACGTTCTGGATCGGTATCCCAATTATCGCGCACTTTCACAAAGAGAAAAAGATGCACCTTTTGATCCATAATTTCCATGAGTTCTTTACGTGCTGCTTGACCAATCGCTTTAATTGTATCGCCTTTTGCTCCTAAGACAATTTTTTTCTGACTCTCACGCTCGACATAAATAACTTGATTAATTTTAACGGAACCATCTGAACGCTCTTCCCAGTTTTCTGTTTCAACCGTTGAGGAATAAGGAAGTTCATCATGAAGACGAAGAAAAAGTTTTTCACGCGTAATTTCAGCAGCAAGATGACGCATAGGCATATCAGAAATTTGATCTTCCGGATAATACCATGGCCCTTCCTGCATCATGTTACTCAACGCATGAAGTAAATCCTTGCAACCAGAACCGTTTAGAGCAGAAATCATAAATGTTTGCGCAAACTTTACACGTTCATTTATTTTAGTGGTTAACGCTAGAAGAGATGATTTAACAACTGTATCAACCTTATTAAGAACAAGAACTTTTTCTTGTTTCATATTGTTTACAATATCTAACATCATATCAACTTCATCCGAAAGACCACTTTGAGCGTCAATTAAAACAAGTAGAACATCAGCGCTCTTAGCCCCTCCCCAAGCAGCAGAGACCATGGCTCGTTCTAAGCGCTTATGGGGACGAAAAACACCCGGTGTATCGACCAACACAATTTGCACATCATCATGAATGACAATACCGCGGATTAAAGTTCGTGTTGTTTGTACCTTATGTGTTACAATTGAAACCTTTGTTCCAACCAATTGATTAACCAATGTCGATTTACCGGCATTAGGCATCCCAATAAGCACAACAAACCCAGAACGCGTTTTCATAACGTCACTCATGATCATTTTTTCCTACTGTTTTCCATACACCCTCTCGTCGCAAAATTTTTTCAGCTGCCATTCTCTCAGCATATCTTTTGGAGCTTCCCTGCCCAATCTCTGAAGCAAACCCAGAAATACTGACCTCTACCATAAAAACAGGATCGTGATCTGGACCTGAACGTTTTATAACCTGATAATGTGGTTGTGCATTGCCTTGGATATGCGCCCATTCCTGTAATTCTGTCTTGGCATCACGTCGACCAGCATCCATTTTCTTTGCCCGACTTTGCCAATATTTTTGAATAAAAGGACGAACGCTTTCCAATCCTCCATCGAGATATATTACGGCAATCAAAGCTTCCACGACATCTGCATGCATGTTGATAAGTCGACGTCCCTCAAAATTTTTCATCTCAAAACCAACACGGATCATATCAGGAAGTCTCATTTCACGCGCAATATCAGCACATGTCTGTGCATTGACCAGATGATTTAAACGGACTGATAATTCACCTTCACTTGCCTGAGGAAAAAGTTGATACAGCATCTCTGCAATCAAAAGCCCTAAAACCCGATCCCCTAGAAACTCTAGTCGTTCATAATTCCCCTGTTCCGAATCTTGTACACTCGAGTGTGTTAATGCCTTCTTTAACCTCTCTTCATCTTTAAAACGATGCCCCGTCAGCTTGAAAAGCTGATCAATCATGAGACGTTTCATCGTTGTTTCCTTGCTTGATAAGCGGCAAATCATGAACCGTATTTATGAAAGAAAACAAACGTTTCCAACGCACATCAAATGGCCAGCGCCAAATCTGCCAAGCACTTGAACCATTACTGATAGAAAAGAAAATCACGCTCGCGCGACCAATAAGATTTTCTTCTGGAACATAGCCTACATCTAAACGACTATCATCTGAATTGTCGCGGTTATCTCCCATCATAAAGTAATGTCCTTGAGGAACTTCAAAGACTTCTGTATCATCAACTTTCGGGATGAAAGCTAAATCAAGTGTATCATAACTGACACCGTTAGGCATTGTCTCGCGATAAACCTCAACAGGATAGTTAACCTCTGTTATATCAGAATTATCAATCTCCCCCATAAAGTGACGTGAAACAGCCTCATCATTAATATAAAGGACACTTTGACGAACTTGTATACGATCACCTGGTAGCCCAACAACGCGTTTTATATAATCAATCTTCGGATTACTTGGTAAGCGAAAAACGACCACATCTCCACGTTGAGGTTGAGATGCCCAAATCCGTCCAGAAAAAAGAGGAGGAGAAAAGGGGATGGAAAAACGAGAATACCCATATGCATACTTAGAAACAAACAGATAATCTCCCACCAACAAAGTAGGACGCATTGAACCGGAAGGAATACTAAACGGCTGGAAAAAAAGTGTCCGAATAAACGCTGCTAAAAGCAAAGCCTGTATTAAAACAGAAATAAATTCACGAAGCCCACCTTTTTTTTCTTTTTTATGCACTTTATCTTTTTGGATCATCACCAACTGCCTTCTCATCACAGATATAATTTTT
>NZ_JBHIOZ010000005.1:45463-55747 GCF_042195805.1 Bartonella sp. AP57NXGY
CACCTTTTTTTTCTTTTTTATGCACTTTATCTTTTTGGATCATCACCAACTGCCTTCTCATCACAGATATAATTTTTGTCATCATAATATTCAAATAACAAAAGCACAATCTCTCACGCCATCTATCCACGTGGAAGTGCTTCGATAATAATAAATGCCTGTGCCCAAGGAAAATCATCTGTTATGCTAAGATGAATAACTGCATCATGATGAGGAGGTAATAACTTTTGAAGTTGCATTTGCGCACGATTTGTTAATTGCATTATTGGTTTACCAGATGGCAAATTAACTACCCCCATGTCTTTCCAATTGATACCACAAGCGATTCCCGTTCCTAAGGCTTTAGCACATGCTTCTTTAGCAGCAAATCTTTTTGCATAGGACGAGGAGCTTTTTTTGAGATTTTCAGATCTATTTCTTTCAATATCCGTAAAAATACGTTGGATAAAACGCTCACCATAACGAACCAACATTTTCTCAATACGTCGTATATCAACCAGATCATTTCCAAGACCAATAATCATAAGATATTACCCGATCTTTCTCACGATGAGCGCTTCTTTAAACGCCTTTTTTTTATAATCTTTTGATATCGCTTTTGTTTAAAACGAACCGTTGCTCTGTAAACACCTATATAAGATAAACCACCAAAAACAATACCTAAAAGAGTTCCCCCTAAAATCATAGGACTCATAATTGTGTCCCATGCGCCTTTAAAGAGGAGAGAGAGATTTGACAATGTCAAACCATTAAATAGAGCACGAATTTGCGAAAGAGAAATCTCTTTGACATCGCTAAAAAGTGATAAACAAAAATACCCTACTTTATAATCAGCCATGACAATCAATAAAAATGTGAGTGGATTAGAAAAAATTGTCCCAATGATTGCGGCAGCAAAGTTTGCACGCAAAAGCCAAGAAAAAAATATTGCCAAAATAATATGCAGCCCAAAGAAAGGGGAACAAGCTAAAAAAACGCCAACAGCAACCCCTAATGCTACTTCATGCGGTGTTGCTGATATACGCAAAATACGTTTATGTATGTAGCAAAATGAGCGAGAAAATGAACGACGTGGCCATAACCAAAGTCGAATACGCGTTACAAAATCTATTGGTTCTCGACGACGAAAAAGCATATGACTCTCAATATACATCTTTTAATGATGAAATAATCTATATCATCCAAATTAATCTTTTTAAGCTTTTGCACAAAAAAAATAGAACGACAATTAAATATTTCGACTGCCTGGTTTAATCGCGGGAAGAACAGAAAGCTCTGCAGGAAGTGCATCACTAGCATAAGAGGTTATCTCGTATTCAGCAAGCGCAATCAATGGAACTCCAACATTGACCTTACCACCAGAACGATCAAGGATACATGCACTGGCCAATACCTCTGCTCCTGCTGCAACAAGCGCTTCAACAGTCTCACGAATAGAAAGCCCCGTTGTTACAATATCTTCAACAATAACAACCCGTGCACCCTTCTTGATTTCAAAACGACGCAATTCAAAGATGCCATTTACACGCTCTACCCAAAGAGAAGGAACACCAAGGTGACGTGAAGTTTCATAGGAAGGAATAAGACCGCCAATTGCGGGACCAACAACATAGTCAATTTTTCCCTCGATAGATTTTTTGATTTTTTCAGCCAATCCACGACATAACTTTTCCGTCAAGTCAGCATGCATGAATACTTTCGCTTTTTGCATATAAGTCGCACTATGGCGCCCCGATGTTAAAATAAAATGCCCTTCTAGAATAGCATCTGCTTGTTTAAAAATATCAATGACATCTTGTGTCTTCATTGCAAAATCTTTCTTTTTATCCATGAACCCGCCGTACTGTACTTACTGAACCTGCCTTTTTTAACTGAGAAAAAATACGATTCAAATGTTTTAAATCCCACACTTCCAAATCAATCATAATTTCTGTAAAATCTGGTGCTGTACGGATAAAAGATAAATTTTGGATATTGGCATCGTTAGCAGAAATTATTTGTGTAATTTCAGCCAGAGAACCAGGACTATTTACAACTAAAATATTCATCCGTGCAGGAAAACGTTCATTCATTTGGGCATCAATATCCCAGCGAACATCAATCCATCGTTCTGGCTGATCATCATACGCCATCAAAGCTGAAGACTGTATTGGATAAATAACGATCCCAGCTCCTGGCTGCATAATACCAACAATCCGATCTCCAGGTACTGCTCCTTCCGGTGAAAAACGTACGGGTATATCTCCACGGGTTCCTCTAATAGGCAAGGCTTTAGATTGATGATTCTCGACCTTTGCATTCTTTTCATTTTCTGGAACTTTAAAAATCATACCTTGAGCATTTTCAATATTAAACCAACCTTCTTCCCCAGGCTTAAAAGATGACTTTTGTACCACACGGTGATCTTGATAATCAGGATAAACCGCTTTAATCACATCAGCGGAAAACAGCTCTCCACGCCCAACAGCAGCCAATACATCCTCTACATCTTTACGTGCTAAACGTGGCAAAACTTTCTTCAAAAGGTCTTTTGAAAATTGCTTTCCCATATATTCAAATGAACGCTCGAGAATACGATATCCTAAACCCGAATATTGTTTACGTACCGCTGCACGACTTGCTCGTCGAATAGCTGAACGTGCTTTACCCGTGACAACAAGAAATTCCCATGCTGCTGGCGGAATTTGAGCGTGTGAGCGAATAATATCAACCTCATCACCATTTTTTAATTTGGTCATTAAAGGCATAATACGACCATTGATTTTTACACCCACACAAGAATCACCGATGTCTGTATGGACGGCATAAGCAAAATCAATAGGCGTAGCTCCTTTAGGAAAAGCAATTAATCGACCTTTCGGCGTAAAACAAAAAACTTGGTCTTGAAAAAGCTCAAGTTTTGTATGTTCTAAAAACTCTTCTGGATTATCTCCATCAGACAAAGATTGTATCGTTTGACGCAACCATGCATAGGCATTCGTTTCACTTGATAACTTCACAGTCGAATAATTGGAACCATGCTCTTTATATATGGAATGAGCAGCAACCCCATATTCAGCAACTTCATCCATAGAAGCCGTTCTAATTTGCAACTCAACACGTTGTCTTGAAGGACCAACAATTGTTGTATGAATAGAACGATAATCATTTTGCTTTGGTATAGAGATATAATCTTTAAAACGACCAGGAACCATTGGCCATGTCGTATGAATGACACCAAGAGCACGATAACAATCATTCACGGACTCAACAATCACACGAAATCCAAAAATATCCGATAATTGTTCAAAAGATAATGCTTTACTTTCCATTTTGCGAAAAACTGAATAAGATTTTTTCTGACGGCTTTTAACATCTGCTTTAATACCATGCTCCAAAAAAAGTTTTGTCAATTCATTTTCAATTGTGGAAAGCAAATCACGGTTGTGTTTCAATAATTCAGAAAGTCGATTGGTAATTGTACGATAACCTTCTGGATTTAAATAAAAGAAAGAGAGATCCTCTAATTCCTCACGCATATCCTGCATACCCATACGACCTGCAAGTGGCGCATAGATATCCATCGTCTCCTCAGCAATTCGCCGACGTTTATCATCACGCATAACACCAAGGGTACGCATATTATGAAGACGATCAGCAAGTTTGACTAAAAGAACACGAACATCATCAGAAATAGCAATAAGAAGTTTACGAAGATTTTCTGCTTGTACGGCTTTCTTTGATACAAGATCAAGCTTATTAAGCTTTGTAAGCCCTTCAACCAACTTCCCAATTTCAGAACCAAAAAGCTGATCAATTTCTGCTCGTGTAGCGCTTGTATCTTCAATTGTATCATGCAAAAGAGCAACAGCAATCGTTGCCTCGTCCAACCGCATATCTGTCAAAATAGCAGCAACTTCTAAAGGATGAGAAAAATAAAGATCACCTGACGCACGCTTTTGATGTGCATGCTTTTTCATTGCATAATCATAGGCCCTGTTTAAAAGAGCCTCATCTACGTCAGACTTGTAACGTTGAACACGTCCAACAAGCTCACACTGACGCATCATACGAGCATATCCTTTATCTTTTCACACCTCTAATCTTTATTGAACATGTCCTATCAATAAAAGACAAGAAAAATAATTGCTCCTTACATGACAAGGTATCTTTACTCCTGTAACATAAATTGCTGCAATTAATAATCGTCACTTTTTTCTGGAACAACCAAACCTTCAATACCCGCTAAAAGCTCTTCTTCTGACATATGATCAAATGAAGTACCTTCTTCTTGCGACGACGTATTAAAAACACTTTCAGCTTCACCTGAATGGGTAATAAATTCACTTGCCATTTCTGGCTCATCTACTTCCACATGCTTTTGCAACGAATGAATAAGGTCTTCCTTTAAATCAGCAGGCGACAATGTTTCTTCTGCTATTTCACGCAAAGCAACAACTGGATTTTTATCATTATCACGATCAACCGTAATCTGCGCTCCTTGTGAAATCTGACGCGCCCGATGACCTGCTAAAAGTACCAATTCAAAGCGGTTGTCAACTTTATCAATACAATCTTCTACCGTTACGCGGGCCATTTATGCCTCTTTCTCAAATAAAAAAATTTAATAGCGGATAGAGGAGTATATACAATAATCAAAATAAAACACAAGAAAAACAACACAAACTTTTATATTTTTTGATTAAAGAACTTATTTAAAAAAAATCTTGGAAAATTTATAAAAATGTATAACCTATTCATGCTTGTTATCAAAATTTCTTTTAAAAGCATTCCAATAGATTGACTTCAAACAAAGGGAGGTCTTTCTTGACAAAATACTTGTCTGGAGTCCTTATCCTTTTAAAAGGAATACCTGCTGTTTAAACCCTTTGCAATAACAGCAGCCTTATACATACTTTTTATGATAATATCTTTATCTAAAGAGAAAACTTTTTTCTTTGAACATCATGTGTATCGCACTCTTATTCATCGAATGAATTACTGAAAGATGATCTCTCTTTACACAATAATGAGCAATAAGTTTATATTAAACTTTCTTCTAAAAAAGTTTATTTATATTCATTATAGATTGTTTATCAAAACATAACCCGTCATATACGCTATATAAAGACTCAAAAAAATAGAAAAACGATTGATGCCTAACACCATGAATAGCCAATTAACATCACTTTGCCCAGAACCACCCCAAAATTGCAATTTATGTCCTAGGCTTCATCAATTTATCGCTGGCTGGCGTGTAAAAGAACCAAGTTGGTATAACGCACCGGTGCGCCCATTCTTTCCTTATAAAGGGCCAGATACAACACGCCTTCTTATTGTTGGGCTTGCTCCTGGATTACGCGGAGCAAATCGAACTGGACGTCCATTTACTGGTGATTATGCTGGGCACTTACTTTATTCAACTTTAAAAAAGTTTGGTTTTGCCCAAGGAACCTTTGAAGAAAGAGCAGACGATACTCTTGAACTTATTGATGCAGCAATTGTTAACTCTGTTCGTTGTGTTCCACCAGAAAATAAACCCACCGGTGCAGAAATTAACACGTGCCGCTATTTCTTCTCACCTCTTTTAACAAATCTTCCCAAACTTAAAGCCGTTATTACCTTAGGCACCATTGCGCACCATTCAACGATACGTGCCCTTAATGCAAAAGTTTTATCTCACCCTTTTGGACACGGTGAAATCAATAACATCGGCAGATTACGCATCTTTTCGAGCTATCACTGTTCTCGTTATAATACAAATACTGGGCGCTTGACAGACGCCATGTTTCACCAAATCTTTCAAGCAGCAAAAACATACTTAGATCAATGCTAAAACTGTTTTAAAAAGTGCTATAAATAAAGAATATCGAAATTGCATCCATCATCCATATCTTTTTAAAAGTCTTGCTTTTTCACGTCCCCAATCACGTTTTTTTTCCGTTTCGCGCTTATCATGAAGCTTTTTCCCCCGCGCTAGAGCGATCTCCAACTTAACGCGCCCTCGTTCATTAAAATAAAGTTTGAGAGGAACAAGTGTCATTCCTTCACGAGACGTTGCATTAAAAAAACGTGCCATCTCACGTTTTGAAAGTAATAATTTGCGCAAACGTCGTGGTTCATGATTAAAACGATTAGCCTGCGTATATTCAGGAATATAGCTGTTTACTAACCATAATTCCCCATTCTCAAAACTCGCATAGCTTTCAGCAATATTGGCATGATTAGAACGTAAGGACTTCACTTCCGCTCCCTGAAGGACAAGACCAGCCTCGAGATTATTAAGGATTTCAAAATTAAAACGTGCTTTACGATTGTCAGCAATTATTTTCCGTACGGGCGCGTTCTTTTTTTTATTCATGGCTTTGTCAATATCATTTTATGCTTTTAAAAGACCAGCATGACTGAGGGCTGCATCAATAATCTTCTTTGTTCTTTCTGTTAATGGAACAATAGGAGAACGCACAGTATCACCACAAAATCCTAATTTTGCAGCAGCATATTTAATACCTGCTGGACTAGGTTCAATAAACACAGCACGATTAAGAGGCATCAAGCGATCATTTAATTCTCGTGCTGTTTTATAATCACCACGAAAACAAGCGGCTTGAAGTTCAGCACAAAGCTTTGGAGCAACATTAGAAGAAACTGAAATACACCCCATACCTCCATGTGCATTAAAACCTAACGCCGTACAATCATCACCGGAAAGCTGCACAAAATCTTTTCCACACTTTTCACCTTGTTCACTAACGCGCTCAATTCTGCTCGTTGCATCCTTAACACCAATGATATTGTTAAAATCTTGATAAAGGTCTTTCATCGTTTCTACAGCCATATCGATAATAGAACGACCAGGAATATTATAAATTATAATCGGAATAGAAACAGCTTTGGCAATGGAAGAAAAATGCTTGTATAAGCCAGATTGATTTGGTCTATTATAATAGGGAGTGACAACCAAAACTGCATCTGCACCAGCTTTTTGCGCGTATTGTGCAAGCTCTACAGCCTCGCTTGTGCTATTTGATCCCGCTCCAGCAACAACAGGAACACGCTTTGCAACCTGCTCAACACACAATTCTATAATCCGCTTATGTTCTTCATGACTTAACGTTGCTGATTCACCTGTTGTCCCAACAGGGCTTACACCGTTAATCCCTTGTGTGATCTGCCATTCAACAAAATCACAAAACGCCTTCTCATCAATCGCGCCCTTGTTATCAAACGGTGTGATAAGCGCAGTTATAGCTCCCTTGAGCATGATAAACTCCCTATAATGTTTGCTTTTATTTTTTTATAATCGCCTTTTATAAATTTTAAATAGAGCATAATCTTGCTCTATCATTGAAGCAAGATGAATTTCAAAAAAAGCCCCCATAAGATGAAAATGTCCCTCCTTAAATGTTGAACATTTCTTTAAAATAAGCCGTCTATATTAACGCGTTTTTCATGCTTGTGTTCTATAAATCCTTAAGTTTTTACAAAAAGCAAGGTCTCAAGGTCTTTTCTCTATGCGTGTATTATCCACCTCTCTTTTCGTATCAACCTTTACTACACTTATACTGGCAATAAGAATTTTATTTTCAAGTGCATACGCGCAAACACCCCTTTTGCAAGGGAAAGTACCAATCCCTTTGGTTCGCCCTACTCCCTTTACCGCAAAAGAAGCTCAAGAATCTCTTCAACAGATACACACTACATCACACAATACTGCTACACTTCAGCAACTGAAAACTGGGCTAGATGCACTAGCAAACAACAATATTGCAAAAACAATAAATCTTCGTAATTCAATGGAAAAACATAGCCTTGATCGTCATATTTTGACATGGGCGCTGGGGGTGTCAAACCAAGCTAATATACCCAGTTCTGAAATATTTAATGCAATCAACATGCTAAAAGGATGGCCCGGTATAGAAACGATGCAACGCAATGCTGAACGTGCTTTTCTTAACGAAACCAACGTCACACGCGCAATCATCCAAAAATTTTCTCATCACCCGCCCCAAACAGCACAAGGGATGGCTCTCTTCGCTAAAGCACTTATCGCAACGGGACAAACCACTCGTGCTCAACACGTTATTGCGCCATGGTGGCATAAAACACAGCTTAATGCAAAAGAAGAAGTATTTGTTCTTAAAAATGCAAACGCTGCATTAAAACCTATTGATCATTTGAGACGCATGCAGTTTATGCTCTATGCACATCGTTTTGATTCAGCAGCACGCGTTGCAAAATTAGCCCATGCTCAATCTCTTTTTAATGCTTTTGTGGCCGTTGAAAAAAATGATCCTAGAGCTACACAAAAATTAAAAGCTGTAGAGAGATCATGGCAAAAAGATCCTCTTTTTCAGTTTGCTCGAATACGCCATCTTCGACGAACAGAGCAATATGATGCAGCAGCAGCACTCATGATGAAAACATCAAAAGATGCATTCCGCCTTATGAACCCTCATTCATTGTGGAAAGAACAACGCGCCCTTTCTCGTGAAATGCTCGATTTAAACAAACCCAAAATTGCTTATCAACTTGTTGCAATGCACACTGGTATAACATCTGCATTAGCCGTCGATGCTGAGTTTCATGCAGGGTGGTATGCACTACGGTTTCTTCATAACCCTAAATTGGCAATGCAGCATTTTTCACGTATTCCTCAACTCTCTTCTTTACCTTTTTATGCATCACGTGGATATTACTGGATGGGACGAACAGCAGAAACGCTAGAAGAACATCAAAATGCCCAGCAATACTTTCATCGCGCAGCTCATTTTGGTGCAACTTACTATGGTCAATTAGCCGCTGCACGACTCAACCAAAAAAAGCTTAAAGTTTTCTTTCCCAAACCAACAACCGCTGAGCGACAACATTTTAGTGCACGAAAAGCGATCAAAGCAATTCAACGTCTTGAAGCAGCCGGCTATGCTGATTTTGCTAAAATTTTTTATAGAGAGCTCGGAAAAAAAATAGAAAGCCCCGGTGAATTAGCTCTTCTGGCTGTTATGGCAGAAAAAAATGGAGACTATTATACCAGCCTCAAAATTGGAAAAATGGCTGTTTTTCAGGGGAAAAATGTCGGTGCACTCTCTCATCCTCTGGGAGCTATACCAGCTTCTGCTAATATTTCTGTAGAAGAAAAATCGCTTATCTATGCCATTGCACGCCAAGAAAGCGAATTTAATCCAACAGCCATATCAAAAGCAGGTGCACAAGGTATACTCCAATTGCTTCCTACAACAGCAAAAGCACTGGCAAAAAAATACTCAATCGCATGGTCTCCTAAAAAATTTAGCAGTGATGCTCATTATAATGCAACATTAGGTGCTCATTTTCTCAATGAACAATTAGAACGTTTTAATGGATCCTATATACTAACTCTTATTGGCTATAATGCGGGTCCCCGTCGAGTCAATGAATGGATAAAACGTTATGGCGATCCTCGAGGTCAATCTCTCGATAACGTCATTGATTGGATTGAACGTATTCCTTATACAGAAACACGTAATTACGTGATGCGTGTCATGGAAAATTATGGTGTCTACAAAGCAAGACTCACTGGGAAAATAGATATAAAAACCGACTTGCTTTCTGGTCGACGGAAATAATATGCCTTAACTTCCCAAATAGCATTTGAAAGCGTTGATAAGAAGTGTTTTTATTCCTTTTTAAATAGTACCATACCCACTTTCTTAGGACGTATAAGAAAGTAATTTTAATTGATTCAGTATTAATAAATTCGAAATGATGAATTATCATTATAAATCAACAGGTAGTACAAATAATTCATTTCTTCTCAACATAGACGACAATATCATAGAGATTACAAATATAAGAGAAGAGTGAAACAAATAGCTCATCCTTTTACTGTTGCTTATTAGTCAATATTCAAATCTTGTGAAACAGCATCTTTTAAGACTATTTTTCCTGCTTATAACATTTCTATACCAAATAAGAGCACGTTATTATATATATCGTTTGGATTATCTCTGATAACAGAAAGACAGACTCATTGAGTTAGAAAGCCTTAAAGACAAACAATTCTCTTCTGCCCCTTCCCTTTCATTCGGTTCTACGACTTTGAAATATGTCAATATCTTTTAATGATGAAGATGAAACTTTGCTTTTTTTTCTCATTTTTACATATAAGCTCACATCCTTCACACAAAACAGAGCATCCCAAAATAGTATGTTTTTCTTATTTATAATTCCTCTTTTATTTTAATGTTTCTAAGTCCATTTCACAACGGTGTATCTGAAAAGTACTTACGAAAATCCTCTCACGAATGGTATAAAAATCGATTAGAC
>NZ_JBHIOZ010000005.1:55847-68030 GCF_042195805.1 Bartonella sp. AP57NXGY
ACCTTTAATTAATAAAAGCTATAGCTCTATCATCCCTTAACTCCCAATGTTGCAAAAGCCCTTTCATTTAGAGCACTCATAAGAAGTATATTCACTGCTTTTTAGAAGTTTTTTATCCATGCTCCTCCTCAACTTGTATCATAAGTAAGCGGATGGTTTTGATTGATTCAACATCAAAAAAATTCGAATAAATTATATTTGAACTTTCATTAAAATTATAAACAATCATTATAAATCAATATATTATAAGAAAGCGCCCCGCATAAAAATCAGCTAAATATTAGGGATACTCTAATTGTTTTATTCACTTTTGATGGTGGTGGTGGTGGAAAAGAACCAACGCGTCGAAGGGCTGCCATCGCTAATCGATCAAGTTCCGGGTCACCAGCAGAGACTACTACACGACTAGAAAAAATACTCCCCTGCTCATGCACCATAAATTCTAACTTCACCGTTCCTTTTGTACGATTGGTGCGCTGTCCCACAATATAATTTTTTTGTCTTTCTAATTGTGACTGTACCTTTGCTAACCACTCCATTAACAACATATCTTCAAGCCCTGCTGTCCCGCCGCCCTTGTTGATGGAAGAAGAACGTACCGCCTTTGCATTGGAGCGCTTTACTACAGCCTTTGGCATCGGTATTGTTTTTTTGATAAACGCTTTATGCTCCACTTTTTGAGGTAGGGGTTCTTCCAAAGGCTTTAAGTCATCTTGTTCTACTATATGCTGAGGTTCTTCCGATTGAACTTCATCCACGGATTCCAATCCTTCTGACTCCTGCTCTAGGAGATCAGACTGTAATACTTCTTGCTCTGTATTAATATCCAACTCTCTATGAATATCTGGCAAGTCTGTATCAACATCCGGATATACAGTTTCTTGCATAAAAGTCAGCATAATCTCCGACGAGAGCAAACCATTACTTATACCAGTACTTTGAAAATAAAACTGTGCTGCCAATAATACATGCAAAAAGAAAGCCCCAATAAATGCACCAATCCAAAGAGTTAATAATTGTTTCGTATTTGCAAAATTCATCGTTTCTTCTGCCACTATTTTAAGCTTAATATTGGTGTTCAATCTCATTAAAACAGGCTATTTTGAAATTGCAACTTTTTTCTTGACTGATTTTGTCATGTTTAATATGGTCTTCTAATGATTTTGTGCCGTTGTCAAAATCATTCCTGCTTGGCTGGCAAGTTTTAATCAGTGAGTCCAGCCTTTTTGTATTAAAAAAATTTCAAAACAGAGAGGGGATGTTTAAAAGGGTTATGATGTGTTATGCAAATAAGACGAAAAAATATCTATAAAAGCTGTGTAATTTTAAGTGCATTATCGGTCTGTATACCTTCATTTGTTTTTGCACAAAATAAAGATGGAAGTGCTGTCACTGAACTTAAACCAATCCTTATTAAAGGAAAAAAAATAGAAGATGCTTCAAATTCAATAACCATTCTGACTGATCGTAAGACCAACAAGAATATTGATGAAAGACAAATAACTGATGTTTATGATGTGAGTCGTCTTAATCCTTCCGTATCCTATAACTCAGAAAATAACAGTTTCGTTATTCGGGGTTTAGATGCAAACCGTGTTCTTATGACAATGGATGGTATTTCTCTTCCATGGTTTAATGATATATTCCGTGGTGGAGGTGGAAACACAACTTTTGATTTCAATGCTCTTTCTACGTTTGATACTATTCAAGGATCAGATTCTAGTCTTTATGGTTCTGGCGCCTTAGGGGGAATCATTGCGTTGCGTACCCTTGATCCTGAAGACCTGATCGTGGAAGAAAAGAATTGGGGAAGCCTTATAAAAGGTGGTTATAATTCTGTTGATAACAGCTGGCGCATCGATCAAGCTTTTGCTGTGCGTAATTACCAGACATTTTTACTTTTTCAAGGATCTTATGTAGAAGGTCATGAGCGCAAAAATATGGGAACAGTAGAAGGGTATGAGGAACGCACGCGCAAAAACCCTTCTCACTTTGATAAAAATAACTTGCTTTTTAAAATTCATCAATATTTGAGTGATAATCACCGCCTTGGTTTTACCGCAGAGCGTTTTGGTCATAATAGTAACACACATGAATTAAATTCGTCTAAAAGATACGCTCCAGGTTCCGTTTATGAGCAGGATAATAAACTTCGTGAGCGCTTTTCTCTTTCTTATAATTATAATGGTAATGGTGATGCAGTTCTTGATGCGTTTAATGGGCAGCTTTATTGGCAAAGGCAATCAAGTCGTTACGTTATGACAGGCGTTCGTGTTTCAGCTCCCAAAGGGGATTATTTGAGAGATAATTTCTTGCGTAATATCAATTATGGTTTCAATGCTGATGCCCTTAAAAAAGTGGATTTTGGCACTATAAACCATACGTTAAAGTTTGTAATGAATGTTTCGTCATCTAAATTTCATCACTATTTGTTAGGTAAAGACAATTGTCATATAAAAGAATACGCTCGGGGATGTCTTTTTGTTCCTGCTAATCGATCAGATTCACCAGACACAAATGGTTACAATTTAGGTTTTGTTTTTGAAGATGAAATTGGGTTGGTTGATGATCGTTTTCGTATAACACCGGGAATCCGGTATGATTGGTACAAATATGTTCCTCAGAAAACACCTTCTTATGAGAAAGCACTGATTTCTGATAAATTCCCTCCAGAAAGAAATGGTTCACGCTTTTCTCCTAAATTACGCGTGGAGTGGGATGTTCGTAATCAAGTAACGCTCTATGCTCAGTGGGCACAGGCTTTTCGTGCACCACGTATTTCAGAACTTTACGTCTCTTATATCAAACCTTCTGCTTATTACGTGAAAGGGAATCCTGATCTTCAACCAGAAACAAGCAATGGGTATGATGTTGGTCTACGGTATGGAAATGTAAATTTCGGTGGTTCCTTCAATGCCTTTTTCAATAAATATAAGAATTTCATAGATACTGAGGATAGAGGGCCATCAGAGGAATTTAGATTTGCGCGTCGGCATTACATGAATCGTTTTCACGTGCAAATTTTTGGTGTTGAGACAAAAGCCCATTTAGTTCTTAAAAATGGTTTTCATAGCAATGTTGCTCTTGCTTATTCACAAGGAAAAGATCTTGATAAAAAGGAGTATCTTAACTCAATTCCTCCTTTGAAAGCAGTTATCGGATTAGGATATGCAAAAGAGGTTTGGGGAAGCGATATTATCCTTACTTTGGCAGCTAAACGTGACAAAGTAGCCGGAGAATCTGATTACCAAAAAATTCCAGGATATCATGTCGTTGATATGACAGGGTGGTGGAAACCATTCGGTGAAACGGGACCTATTCTAAGAGCCGGTGTTTATAATCTTTTCAATACAAAATATTGGAATGTATCTGAACTTCCTTCAGGTAAAAGTTCAACACCAAAAGATTATTATAGCCAGCCTGGTCGTAACTTTAAGGTGTCGTTTGTACAAAAGTTTTAGTCACTTCTGTTAATTATTCGGTCAATAAAATCGTATTGATAAAAGGATTAATTATTGTGTTTCTATTTTCAACATCTTTAAAATTACAAAGATTTGGTAGAAAAGTTTTAATTCTTTCTGTTTTATCGTTTTTTGATTGCTCAGCTGTTGGCGATAGAGTGTTATTTTGTGATAGATTGAACTCTTAAAAGAATTTAATTTATTGCCTTGGAATTGTAAAATTTGAAAGTTAGTTTTTGAGTTAAGTAACATAAGGTAAATTCATGGCACATACAGCTGAAATGATTCTTCGTTTGCGTGAAGAAAAAAAAGAAATGCGAAACCGCGATTTTGCGGTTTCGATTGGTATATCTGAAGCGGAGCTTATTGCGGCTTATTGTACCATTGGAAAAGCAAAAAGGCTACAAACTGATGTTGCTACTCTCTTGGAAAATGCACCTCGACTTGGAACCGTCATGGTCTTAACTCGCAATGAATATGCTGTTCACGAAATAACGGGACGCTTTGAAAAAATTGTTCAAAACGAACATATTCCTATCACACTTGGTGAAATTGATTTGCGTATTTTTACAAAACAATGGAAGTTCGGTTTTGAATATGATGTCGTTATTCTTGGAAAACCTACAAAAAGTCTGCAATTCTTTGATCAACATGGCGTTGCTATTTTAAAGGTCTATTCTAAAGATATGACAAATATGGAAGAGTGGAATGAACTTGTTGAAAAGCTCCTTCTTGAAGATCAGTCTCCTGTTCTTAACATTCTTCCCGTTTCTCTCCCAGCCCAATGTGACATAACAGAATTGGATATTGAGAGTTTTCGGGATCGTTGGCGGAAAATGACAGATGTACACCAACTTCACAAAATTATTTCCGAATTTAAAATTAATCGACATCATGCTGTAAAATATGTTGGTAATGAATTTGCCGATGAATTACAGGTAAATGCTGTTGAAATAATGCTTAACCAAGTCGCACAACAAGAACTGCCAATCATGTGTTTTGTTGGGAATAAAGGGTGTATTCAAATTTTTAGTGGGACTGTAAAAAATATTAAGCAAATGGGACCTTGGCTTAATGTTCTTGATCCAAGATTTGACCTTCATTTACTCACGTCTGGGATTGCTAGAGTATGGCATGTTCGCAAACCTACCCGTGATGGTTATGTCAGTTCACTTGAAGTTTTCGATAAAGATGATGAGATGGTTATTCAATTTTTTGGCGTACGCAAGGAGGGTCAAAAAGAACGTGAAGATTGGCGTTCTTTATTGAATAGTTTGCCATCATGCCAAGAAAACAGCAGTAACTAAGATAAGATAAGGTTAGACATGTTCATATCTCTTTTACATAGGTTATCAAACCTTTTTCTTACGTGTTTACTGCTCTCTCTTACTTGTTTTTCTAAACAAGTAATTGCTGAACCTGCAACGCGTTTTCCTGAAAATGCTCGAATTGTTTCTATCGGCGGAGCACTTACAGAAATTGTCTATGCATTGGGAGCCCAAGATCAACTTGTCGCCCGTGATAGTACAAGCGTCTACCCACAAGAAGCGCTCAAGCTTCCTGTGCTTGGATATATGCGTGCTCTTTCACCTGAGGGGGTTTTATCACTTGCTCCAGAGGGTATATTGCTTGTTGAAGGAAGTGGTCCCGCTTCAACAATTGATATTCTCAAAAAAACATCAATACCTCTGGTGATCATACCAGAAGACTACTCCCGTGAAAATGTGATAGAAAAGATTCGCCTCGTTGGTCAAGCCATTCATCGGGAAGTGCAAGCCGCGGCGTTAATTGAGAAATTGAAGCGTAATTTTTTAGACAACGATGCGCGTTTGGCGAAAGTAACAACACCAAAGCGTGTTCTTTTTGTTTTCTCTGTGCAAAATGGACGCGTCATGGCATCTGGAACAGGTACTGCAGCTGATAGTATGATCAAACTTTCAGGCGCTATCAATGCTATCACCGATTATAAAGGATATAAACTTCTCAACGGCGAAGCATTATTGAAATCAGATCCTGATGTTATTTTGCTTGTAAAACATGGTGCAAGATCAACCAGCATTGATAAGATTTTAGCCATACCGGCAGTTCAAGCAACAACTGCAGCGAAAAATCATGCCATAAAACAGATGGATGCTATGTATTTTTTGGGATTTGGTCCACGTACTGCAGACGCATCAAGAGAGCTTATTGAGATACTTTATGGTGCACATCAAAACGGTAAGAGCTGATAAAAATGGTAGACGGTACATCCAAGATGCATTTACCTAAAGAAAAAGAAGGTAAAAAAATAAACCGTTCAAAGCAGGGAAAAATTTTATTATTAAGCTTAATAATATTCCTTATTTTCAGTATTTTTGGTGGGCTCTTGAATGGTGCAGCAAAGGTTTCTTTCGTTGATCTCCTCCATGTGATACTTACACAAGATTTTTCGCTAAGTAGTAAAACGCGTGATTACCTCGTGCTCATCGACATAAGGCTTCCCCGTGTTATCTTGGGATTATTAATTGGAGCAGCCTTAGCTGTCTCCGGTGTTCTTATGCAAGGGCTTTTTCGTAATCCTCTTGCAGATCCCGGAATTGTAGGTGTATCAGCAGGTGCTGGACTTGGAGCAGTCTTAGCAATTGTTGTCGGCATTGCTTTTCCTGTTTCTTTTGCACCTTTTCTAGAGCCTTATAAAGTTATCATAGGTGCTTTTTTTGGTGGACTTTTATCAACGATTATTCTCTACATAATAGCAACGCATAATAGCTTTACCTCTATTGCAACCATGCTGCTTGCAGGTATTGCTCTTGGTGCATTAAGCAGTGCTGTTGTCGGAACATTGATTTTTGTCGCAAATGACCAACAACTGCGTGATATCACTTTTTGGAGTCTGGGCTCTCTTGCGGGCGCTACATGGTTGAAAGTATGGCTTGTTCTCCCTTTTATCGTTATTGGTCTTCTTTTCTCTCCCTTTTTATCACGAGCACTTAATGCCCTTGCTCTTGGAGAAGCTGTTGCTGGCCATATTGGTTTCCATATTCAACGCGTCAAAAATATTGCTATTCCCCTTGTTGCTCTTATGTGCGGTAGTGCTGTTGCTGTCAGTGGTGGTATTGGTTTTATTGGTATTATTGTTCCTCATATTTTACGTCAACTCATAGGTCCTGATCATCGCTATCTCATTCCTTGCTCTGCTCTCTTGGGAGCAGCATTACTTATTTTTGCTGATATGTTTGCACGCTTAATTGTTGCCCCCGCAGAATTGCCGATTGGGATTGTAACAGCACTTTTTGGTGCACCTTTCTTTCTATGGATCCTTATATGCAAACGAGGAACAGACTTTTCATGATTGAAGCGACAAATATTTGTGTTCAGCGCGGAAAGAAGCAGATTCTTAAACACATTAATCTTCAAGCTAAAAGTGGTGCTTTTACCATTATTATTGGTCCTAATGGATCAGGAAAAAGTACTTTTATCAAAGCTCTGAGTGGTGAAATTCCTTACAGTGGAAAAATAACCTTAAATGGTTATAATGTATGCCAAACAAAAACTCATGTAATGGCAAAAATGCGCGCTGTACTACCACAATCAACAACGCTCGTATTTCCATTCTTAGTCCATGAAGTTGTAGGGCTTGGCCTTTCTGTAAACCAATTTAGCATTGCCAAAGCCGAATTGCAAAATCTTATCCAGAAAGCTTTAGAGTGCGTTGACCTTTCTGATTATGGCAACCTGTATTATCACCAATTATCAGGTGGAGAACAAGCTAGAGTACAACTTGCCCGTGTACTTTGCCAAGTCTGGAAACCTGTTCATAATGGGATTCCTCGCTGGATGATATTAGATGAACCTATTGCTAGCCTCGATATTCAACATCAAATCATCGTTATGGATATTGCTAAACAATTTGCTCATTCTGGTGGCGGCGTTCTTGCTGTTCTTCATGACCTCAATCTCGCGGCACATTATGCAGATAACATGATCTTGCTCAAGGAAGGTGAGATTTATTGCGAAGGAAATGCAACTAATGTGTTGACAACACAAAATCTCCGCAATGTTTATCATTGTTCTTTAAACGTTTCTGAATTACCTAAAGAAGATATCCCTTTTATACTCCCTCAAACGACATCCTCCTATGAAATTAGATCTCTAGGCTATCGGCTTCAATCTAAAAACTAAAGTCCATAGCAAAATAAAACACGCAAATATTCAAGAATCTTTTTTATTTTCATATGAACTCCTTTTTGTCATCTGTCATTAAAAAAGAAGACCAATTACCCTAAAGATATTTTTGGAAAAAAATACCAGTTTAAAATCTTTTAAGATTTTACGTAACTAAAAACATGTGAAATTTTATTTGCTATCAAACTGTTATATCATACAAATTTATACAACATAAACATGCGTTTTCCCACTCTTTCTATCACTTTTATCTTTATAAAAATGATTCAAGAAATGCGTATAAATGCCTTTGTTATAATAACGGGTGTATTATTATATCTTCTAAGGACCATATAGAAATCAAGTACCTTTCTCCCCTGCATAAAAGATTTATTTGTAACTTTAATGGTAATGTTTTCTTTATAATACATATATTTTAGCTTTTTGTATAAATAAATATTGATTTACAATGATATTTTTACTTTTCTCTCTCTATTAAAAAATTGTTTATTGGCATATCATAAAGAATTAACCTATTGAATAAAAACTTTAAAATAAACTCAATAACGCTTCTTGTAAGCCCCCTAATGCAAAAACAATGCGGAATATAGGGATGAGGAGAGAGTATAGAAATAGCGTTTGTCTTCTGCTTCATAAGCATAATGATGATTCCACTCAAAGGGGAACTATCATTTACAGATAAAGCCTCCTACCATGGCAATGCAAAGAAATGAAATCGACAACAAGGTGAGAAATCTCTTTATAAGATGAATTAACTCATACAGGGATATGCTATTTTTGTACAAAAAAACGCTAAAAATATTGTACTTTTTTATGCCTCAGGTTGAATAATTTTATTACCTTCCCCTATCAAAACACCTTGTGAAAAAATATATCTCCAGATCTCTTCACGGCACAGTTTAAATGATTTTTACACATTTTCCCTATGTTATCATATAATTATAAAATAAATTATATCCTTAACTCTTTCTTTCAATCATTTTAAAATTGTTTTTTGACGCTCTCAAGTATTCTATTAACAATATAGATTTCCTTTTCATATGCATAGAAAATAACGCGGAATTGCTCCGCGTTAACAAAATTATCAAGGTGTATAGATTATTATTACTTAAACATACTCATGATTTTATAGCATAGACAACGGTTGTATTAACAGGGCGCGTTTCTGCCTCACCCGTATGGGAAAGAGTTACCTTGTGTGTATGTGCACCAGCAGAAGCTGTTCTCCCTTTCAGGGTTGCATTATAAGTATAATGATTCGGGAGTCTCCCAATATCACCAACGGGCCATCCTACCCCTTGATACTCAAAATTATGCGCATGCTCGCCTGCGTTTTCAATACTCCCAATATGCGTATGTGATTTTATGCTATCTTGTTGTTCATCTGCAAACTTTCTACCACCATCTAAACCCCGACCATTATCAAAGCCGCGTAAAAACATGCCTCTAAAATCGGGAACTTTAAAAGTTTTATTGCTGTCTTTTCCCCATTTATCACCTATTGCCTCGAATAACTGCGGATAATCTTCACGCTTATAGGCCTTACCATCACATAAAAGCCAACCATTTGGCACATTTTGCATAGCAAATGTTGCAATGAATCCAGAGGGGAAACTTTCTATCTTTGGTGGTGTAGGGTTTAATAAATACCAACCCTCATGCTCTTTTATTAAAACACCATTATTATATACCATTTCATAAATGCCATCTGTTTGAAATTCTCCACCTTCTAATGGTATAACCCCCGTATCAGTGGCTTTATAGATAAGCTTTTCTCCTATATTATTAACAGTTATTGTTGTCACGCCAATATTTACACCACAAGCTTTAAAACGTATGACGATATCATTGTTGTATTTCTTTATAGGCGAAACTGTCTTTAAGGTAATTAATGTTGTTTTATCTTCCAAATTTACTATAAAGCTTGAATTAATAGATCCACCATTATCTGCAAGATATTCGCGCACACGCTGCATCATCGCCCGTGCACTATCATTAACAGAACTAGGCGGCTGTCCTTCTGCCCAATTAATGATACTATCTGAATAAGCATTTTCATCAGCCTTTAGAGACCAATCATAGATATTAGACATTTTAAATCCCCCATTATTTTCATAGTTTTTCTAACAACTTCTCGTTCTGTGCACTAAAATGTGCTGCCGCTGTTTATTGGTACATCATAACCACTGCACCATCCTTATTTACGCATTTTATCTCTCTTCACTCCTTCCAATTTTATAACCTAAATTCACCAGACGCTTTTCATAACATTAGTATTAATGCTTTCTCTTCTAATGTATAATGTAACCACCTCATCTGATGTTACTTAATATCTTGTTTTGTTGCTTTGCTGTTGTTATATAATTATTTTTTCAATCTTGCATCTTGTTGCAAAATTTATAAATACTTCCAAAATTTTTCTTATTATGGATTTCATATAACCATTACTGAATGTAATAACTTATCATCTACATAGAAAGTTTCTGACTTAAACATTATCTTTTTTTATTTTTTTCAATAGTTTAAATCTATCTCGTCGATATTTTATACCATATATTTTAAACAAAGAAATTCTATCTTTTGGCTATCATTTGTATTAAAACTTTAAAAATTAGCTTCAAATTTTTTGCATGCTTCATTATGTTTTTATTCACATGCAGATACTTTGTTCTATTTTATTCAATTGATTTCTGAAATTGTGTCACAAGATTAGCACCAATGTTTTTTTGAATAAGCTTTTGTTCAATCTAAATGTATCACAGAGAATATATTCAATATGGACATTTGCTCCACACTTTCATTAAACTGGAAATAAAATACTTTGAAATATTAAATATCACACACCTTCACAAAATTTGAAGGTTGTATCCGATCCGGAAAAAATTAAAAAGCATAACCTAGCGCCCTCCCCCAATTTTTATGAACAATATCCTTGTTTTTTAAACGCCCCATAACCAACTTTTCCCCTCCCACACTTAGCACACTTGCCTCTATATATTATTATATGTATATCTTTTTTGCAAGAACAATAAATCATTCTAAACAACATCTTGCAATTATTGGTGTTCTTTTTAATTCATGGCAATATCAAAAAGCATTCTCTAAACTGTTTTTCTAACTCATCTGCTTCATCAATCCAAACAAAAAATACGCTCCATCGATTTAACACTTGCTATACCCTTAACTATCAAAGAAAACACCTTACAAAATCTTGCATAAGTAGCCAGACAATTGGACTATCCATGGCTTGTTTTTTCCAAATAGAATATCCCCTCCACTCATTACCGACTTTATTTTCAGTGTTCTCTGCACCTTTAACTTCTATCTTCCTTTTAAAATACACATCATTTATTAGCTACACCCTTTACACGCCTTTACCAGCTCTAGATGGGATTATTCTTTACTGTTTTTGAAGCTATTGCTATATTTTCTAATGTAAGAAATATTTTCTTTAGGTAATAAAAAAACCAGTAATTTCAGACGTTATAGATGTATAACGCTATACATAATCTTACCATACATGAATGAAATGTGATCTACTCTACAAAAGATATAATACGTATTGATATGAATATATTGATGAATCCACAAAATAAACACACAAAAAGAAAGATGAAAATATGAGTTTTGGAGATCTTATCGTATGTAGTATATTAGGATTTTTGTTTACAATCTTTTCATTGGGGCGGGATGCTTAAAATCGTTACAGTAGAATGGAAAAAAGAATATTTTAGGTGTTCTTTTCTATTCCTTCCAGCATTTTCTTCGTTATTTAGCGCAGTCGCACTACTTAAATATGTTTTTTTGAACAAGACCTAAAAAACAAGCTGTTTTTATATCCTTCATAATGTGCATAACGAGTTTTATGATGTGAGTGGGACAATGCAAAGCGATTATAAAATGCTATGGTACTCCAAATAAAGAATTCTCTGATGCATTTATCGATGAAGACCTTGTTGGCGCATTTGCCTATCTATGGAGTGTACCAATCATCTCTGGCTGTATAGCTGCAGCTTTTATATGGCTACCATTTATAACACTGTTAATAACAGTAATATTAGTGGGAATTTGGTTACTCTTCCTCATAATTCCCTACTTATTCAAAAATTGTTTTTCCGCAAATTTATTCAATTTTTATCTTGTTTTATAATAATAATAAGATAATTACATTATAAGTAGTAAGTTTTTCTTGCATATAACACATAATTAGTTATTTTTTATCTGTAAATATTGTTGCACGATATCATATGGCTCTTAAATGAATTTACGTATACTTTTGTGCTAAGATACATCCTTTTGCTTTCCTTTCTCTTCCAACTATTTAAAAGTGTTGGTGAAATCTTCATATGAAAAGCCAACGTCCATTTTTATCGTTATTTTTTTATTCATCTTCACAATTTTCAAAAGATTCAAGACAATATTATTTTTAATAATAAAGATTAGGTATTGTTTCCCGCTTTTGTTTATCGCATTCTTAATGGGAACATCCCCCTCATGAAGAATAGAATGCCCCAAACAAAATATAATGATATTGCATATTACGCACTTTTTAAGAAAT
>NZ_JBHIOZ010000006.1:0-11857 GCF_042195805.1 Bartonella sp. AP57NXGY
TTGGAGACAAGGGACAGCCTGAGGGACCATGGTTTGAAGAAACAATTTATCGTCAACGCTGTGATATAGATGATCCTTTAATTATTGCTTTATGTGAGGCTGCATGCTCTGGAGTTAAAGCTCTTGGTATAAATATAGGTGCTGCCCATGTAGAGCTACGCCTAGATGCTCATAATTTACCTTATATCATTGAGATTGGCGCTCGTATAGGTGGATCGGGTGTCTCCCATTTTATTGTTGAGCAAGGTACAGGAATTTCATTTGCAAAACTCTGTATGAATGCCGCTTTAGCTGAACAAACCCCAGACCTTCCCGATATACTCCCAGCTGAAAAAGTGGCGGCAAATTATATTATTCCTCTTCGTGGTCATGGACGGTTTTCTGGATTTTTAGGTCTCGATAAGGTTGCACAGCATCCTCAAACCGCCAGAACTATCATTTTCTTTGAAACCAATCATCTTTCACCACCTCCACCAGCATTTGGTGGATATCCTGGTTTTATTTTCTCTGTTCATAACTCAAACGAAGAAGCACGCAATTACCACAAATGGCTCGATGACACCTTAAGCATCATATGGCAAAACATTGATTTATAATGATAATTTATCTTTATTCATATTGAATAAGAACCCCGATATTGTAGGATTTTCTCATTTTAATCTGTTTATCAGATGGACAAATTTTTTAAAACATTTGAGAAATGCTATAGTAGATAAAAATAAATCAACATGATATTTTCATATTTATTAAAGCACATGGTACCATTATTAAAAAATTCTGCACAAACAATGGTTTTAATTCCGATAGTAGAACAAGACTTCGAAAATCACATTTATTATTTTTAAAAAGATTGCTTAAAAATGATAGCGCAATCCACCAGAAAAACGAACTCCAGAAAAACCAGCCTTGGTTAACCTATGCTGATAGCTAAGATCACTGTGAAGTGTAACTTTAGAAGAAAACTGTGAATTGACACCCAAGCCAACTTCTAAGGAAGAACCAAAAGAACTCAACTGAAAAACATCTTTAAAATGAACAAATTGTTCTTTACCAAAACAATGAGCAAGATGAATATTGCCATAAAAAGAAATGATACGATCCTTTTCAGAGGCTGTAAATGTTTTACTTAAACGCCCACCAACACGCATAAACCATTGATCTATTTTTTTCATCTCAACATCAAATCCATCAATATCACGAAACTTATCAAATTGAAGATGTTGATAAATAAGCTGAAGTTGCGGATCAAAAATAAGATCTTTATATCCTGTCATAGACACTTTACCAGCAGAAAACGACACGTTCAAAGGATTTGCTTTTAATGTCGCCGTCTTACCCCAAACACGGCTACGCACATCCCCTTTAAACAAACCATAAGATAAAAAACTATCTATATAAAAATCAGTGTAATGTTTCACACTAGCATATGCCGTAAATGACCATTTATTAAATGTACTCTTTTGACTTTGTTCCACGTTATGAGGTTGTAAGGAAAGCTTTCCATAGGTTCCCATAATCCCAAAAGATGTCGTACTATATGCACGCTCTATTGTTTTGAGCAAAATATCTGTTTTTATAGCGTTATAATCAACATGACCATCGTACCCATATTTAAGTGTAGAAAGATCTGAGACATAACGATAACTCCCACCATAACCGTGGACAGATAAAGCAAAGTTCCCTTCAACTTTTAATAATTTACGAGGAATAGACCGCCTAACTTGCAACTGCTTTTGTTGATGACTAATATCCATGAGCCCAACATGAAACAACGCATTTGGTAACAAAAGATAGGTCGGAACTTGTGGAACAACCTCTCTGACCTTTAACTCAGAAGGGGGAATAGCAGACACCTCTAAAGCAGGCTGAATATATTTACTTTCAAGGCGAAAATCCCAAAAATCTCCATCTCCTTCAACCAATCTTTGAGAAGTTTGTGCATTTCCAAGAGCAGAAGCTGGACCATAAGCATGAAGATAATATTGGTAAGGCAAACCCTCTAATGCGATATAAGCACGATTTAACTGAAAAGAATCCTCTGCCGCTTTTCCAGAAACCTGAATAAGTGAAATACTATGAGCATTTTCACCGGTTGCTATCTCACCCTGATTTCCTGCAACAAATTGCACATAAACTGTTGTTTTTCCAGAAACATCACCATGTATTAAAAGCCGATCAGTTTTTGTATTATCGAGCAAACCATCACTACTGAGATGCGTATTGAGATAAATATCTGCCCTATCTTGCGCACTATAAACTTCTTTTTCTCCCTTCCCAATATGAAGTGTCTGATACTCCTGAAACATTGGAGTCTCAAAAGCAATAAAACTATCAGAAACTTTCACAAATGAAATAGACGAACTTGTACGGTTTGCAACTTGCAAATCGATCTCTCTTCTTTTTGTCAAAAACCATTTTGATCCCCCTGTTAAATAAAGCTCAGCAATAGAATCATCGGCAACACGAGTCCCTCCTATCAATGAAGAAGAATTAGCCAAAATCGCTACACTTCCCCCTTTTTCAGCTGTTAATAATAAGTCACCAAAAATTTTTGTACCTTCTGTTACTCCAATATAAATACGACTGTTATGACTATGAACAGCTGTCCCATCTGGAACCTCAAAAATCGTCCTTTTCAAAAAGACAAGCCCCTGTTCATACGCATCATTTTCCTCATCCCTCTCAAAATACATACCATGTTTGTTACCTATTGCTTTAATTGTTGAATCTTCAATATTAACCCGCGAAATTAAAATATTTCCTTCCCTGCCGTTATTGGATGGCGTGTTAGAATCTTGTCCAACTGTTAAAACATGAACATCCGTAGAAATAATATTCGTATTTTTTACATAAACAGAACCCTGATGTTTTACATTGAAAACTGTATGTGTAATTTTTTCATTTGTATTTTCTTTGTCTTCTGTTTTTTGATATTTTGAAGCAATGGTAACACCATCTAAAGTCGCACTCCCCCCTCTCCCCACATAAAGCGCAGCAGCATCATTCACATCAATAAATCCACTTTTCATCTGAATACCCGCATCAGCACTAACGAAAAGAGCACTCTCTTGACCGATACCCAAACCTTCCACTTTAATTTTTGTATTCGTTAACGTAACAGATGCTCCTCGCTTCTCTGCATAAGCAGCAATCTGAAAAGCCTCAATTGTTCCACGATCAACCTCAATCATTCCATTATCAGCTTTAAGACCTATTGATACATTTTTAAAAGCTGAATCGCTCAAAACAATTTTTCCCCCTCGTGATACAAAAACACCATAAATATCTTCTATACCCGCAGTCCCTTCAACCTCTACACGCGTTGCCTGAATAACTGTATTTGGCTCCTGCACTACTATAGCAGCAGGTAACATGAGAGAACAATCCTCCCCATTCGTTTCTTTAACAGGCGCCGTGAATTTATATACTTTATCACTAATTGTATGCTTTGAACCATCACTGCATTCATAAGGTAATTTGTTTTTGTCACATGACAGTGATGTATATGAATGAGAATGTGCCTCAATATTTATATTTAACAAAAAAGAAAAAATAGCTGCTGTAAAAACGCACGAATACAAGTGATTGTTAGATACCTTGATTATCATTGTTTTTCAAAACTTTCTTTTTTCAACAAAAACAAAAAATGCTGGCAAAAAAATAAACCACAAATTAAACACAACAAGAATAAAACAAACAAAATTATTTTATTTTTCATGATAAAATCATAGCATTCAATAATATGTTTTGTGTTTTATGTAAAGAAAGAACAAAAAGTTTAAAAATACCATTTAGGATGAAAATCCCTTTAAAGAATGCATCTCAAAAACCGCTGGAAACTGTAATTACAAAAGGCCAAAAAACCAATCTTAAAAAAACGTAAAAAAATGCGAATTTTGAAGAGATATAATATTCAATTTATCTCACCACCAAAAAATAAAAATACAACAAAATGAGAATAACTTCTAAGATTAAACGATTAAAACGTTTTAATAAAACACAGAACAAAAAGATACAGTATACGAAATCTATAACCGCATCATCTCTTCAACTACAACAAAAAAACAAGAAATTGCACACTAATGTATAAGCTAATGTACACAATTTCTATATTAAAAATGCTAGATATCTAACAAAGAAATTTGAATAAATAAAAAACTTCTCCTAATACCCTATCATCAATGATTTGAATTAATAAATGTAATATTTTAGATCTTTTGATAAAATCTAAAATACAGTAAAACACTCACCATTCTGAACTTAAAAAACACCAAAATAAAATTTCATCAAAATTAGCTCTATGAAAGCTATCTGTTTATTATCGTTAAAGAAGATATTTTAGCAAAGCTATTATTTGCCATTCTTTATATTGAATAAATTTCTCTAAACAACAACTCACTATCCTCCGCTAGCATCATCTGACAACAACACTATTGCCAATCTCGTAGCTGATGAATATAACTACATTAGAGACAAAAGAGCTATATTTCTCTCTTCTCCCGTTTAATATTTTTATTTAATTATTGCTTTAAAAATTAACGTTCTACTGTTGATGATCACTTGTGCAAAGCTTTTTTTATTTTCTGGCGCTTTTTATCATTTTCAAAACGTAACATCAAATCTCGCTCTTGTTGTGTCGAATTGGTTACACCAAAAGTATCATTGTCCATAACCTGCTGATACCCTGCTACCATTAAATTGACTAAAAATGAATCACTTCGCGGCGTTGATGAAAAATAGATTCCCTTTGAATCTTGTAATTTGTACCGATAACCTGCTTTAGTCATGCACTCATAAACTGCTGCAAAATCACTTGCACGCGAATCCATATTTTTAGAAGAAGCGTAGATTGGTTTCCAACCACATTTTGACAGTGCTTGTTGGACCATAGACTTACTGACACCAGACTTTTCCCATAATTCTAACGTCGATGGGGGAGGTTTGCTAATACACCCAGCAGAGCTTAATAAAATTATAGCAATCAATAATTTCAATGTTTTTTTCATTTCCCCCTCCGTCAATATTTACGATAGAAAGACTGATAAGTCTTCTAATATTTTCTCACACGCAAGATGACTTTTGTTAGCATATAGATATTGAAGAAACAATCCCACCCCCCATGCAAAAACAAGAATGGAAGGATTTTTGATTACAGCAGCCTCAATACTTAAGGTTGACATTCAGGTTGTTCTTTATGCTCTTCACAATGAGGACTATTCAAACGCCTCTCTACACTTCGCTGAGGAATAACTGCATCAGGCTGACAAATTGGAAGATTTTTATATTTCTCACACCACTTCATTCTTCCCAATTTATCTTGGAAACCTGCTTGGATCATACATGCATTCACAGACTCCTCAGCATTGAATTTCTCATCAGTACTTGTTTCTGTATCAAGACGACCATCAAGATGCTGTATTCCACATTCTAACAGAGCTTTTTTGATCTCAAGCTGATCAGCACCTGATTTTTCCCATGCATCTACAGCTGTTCGAGAAGGCTGCTCAGGGTAGCATCCAGCCATAACAAATAAGGTTATCCCGCTTAATAATTTTAAAATCTGCTTCATTTTCCTATCCTTGAGTAATTTTGATATTACGAAACAATCTATAAATTATTTTACATGCTGTTTTTTATTTCCAAAACAATGATGAACATTATCAACCTATATTATTTTTATCTTTCCGAAGATTATGCCATAATTATTATATCAAAAATACGGTAAAATTATTACTAAAATCATCTATCTATCAACGATATGCTTATAATTATTATCAATATTTTGATTATAACCAAAATAGATATTTCATATTATTGCGCCAACAGTTGTGGTACCCATAAATAAATAGCATTGACATGCTGAATTAAGCCCCCCGCGTACGGGTATGAGAAACATGAAGGTAGGGATTGTGATCGTCACAAACAGCAAGACTTAAGGTTTGCATTCAGGTGCATTTTTATATTTTTTACAAAAAGGGCTGTTCAAGCGCTTCTTGACACTGCGCCTCGGGATGACTGCGCCTGAACGACAAATCGGCAAGTTTTCGGCTCTAAAAGTATAACATGGTCCACCCGCTCTTGCTACCTCTTCATCTTTATAGCGGAAACCTGATTGAAGCATGCAAGCATAAGTTGTTGCTTTTGCATTGATGCTCTGCTTTCTGTTTTCTGGATCGACATCATAAGGAGTTGGCATACCACATTCTAACAAGCCTTTTCCTATCTCTGTAAAATCTGCTCCTGGTTTTTCCCAAGCAGTCAAATATCCTGAAGGAGGCTTATTAAACTGACATCCAGCTATACTTAACAAAGTTACAGCACTTAATAATTTTACGATGTGTTTCATTTTTTACTCCATGATCTAATTCAAGGCTTTTGTTCTAAATGAGATGTGCCATAAAATTTTTGGCATTTTGGACCCGCATCTCCAAGACAGGTATGGGGATTTATGGGATTTGTAGCCACTCTCTACCATTCTATCCAAACGTTACTGCCAGCAGGTATCGTTTCGTAGGTATAGCCATTACCGCCAATAATTCTGCTTACAAAGTCAAATTTATTCCCATCAAAACCTGTTTCATGCGTCTGTGAATGGCTGCTATGATGGTCTGTCATGCCAACAATCGTCATACTTTCCCCCATTACATTGATATCTTGACCAGAAATCAGATGAGAAGCAATAATCGTAGCATCTCATTGTACATCCATATCAACATTGCCTGTTGCCTCAAGGATAGAGAGAATTGTTGTTGTGTGTGTTCAGAGCTATTGGAAGATTTCTCGTGTAAAAAGCCACTTTCCGATGATTTTTTTGCTGGTTGTAGTGTTCTTGAGCGCCTTTTATGGTAATACCGAATAATTTTGCACCGAAATACAGTTGCGGAGTGCATTTTGTCCGCCTCCACTTGTGATAAAAATTACTCTTGTATCAATATTAAAAAAATAAGTTTGATCCTTCCTCTTGTGAGAGCAATAAGAATCGTAAAACTGTCACACGTTCATTGTTCTCTTTAATTTACTCTTCTATGAGATTTTATTGTAATACCTTGCTGCTGTTTATTAAAGTTTTTGTAAAAACAATGATACAATGCCTCATGTAACTTTGTTATCCACTATTTTCTACCAACGCCAATCCTCTTTGAGAAAAAATACATAAAGAACTTTATCTTCGCTTCTAAAAGCAATAGTAATTTTCTAAACAACAAAATTTAAACAACCAATTTTTTAAAGAGCTAAAAAACAATTCTTACAATAACTTCTTTCGTGAAACAGAACTTCATTAATACGTTTAGAAAAAGATATCTGCCTATAATCATGTATCTGGTAAAATCTATTTGCACTGTTAGGCATTTTAACCTGAAAGACTTATATTGATGGCACAGCTCACCATCAAAAAAACGCCTAATATTTATATGATTTTGTCGTTACCGTAAACAATGGTTCACAAAAACTTCCAAAGCAAAATAATAACGAGCAGATTTTTTCAATCTAGATTGTTCTAACCTTTAGAGAAAACAATCAAACACCTGTTCTCCTGATGACATCAGCTATTTGTTTTGAGTTTTTTCTCTATTCACATTTTATTCAGCTTCTTTTGCTTAAAATTATAAAGTTTAAGTGCATAGAAACAAATAACAAGCCAAGCAATCCAAATAACACCTATAATTAAAACTGGTCGTGTCTCATCAAAATACCATAGGAGAATAAAAATAAAAACCATAAATAAAATAGAAAAAATCGATCCTATTGGCCAAAATGGAATGGGAAATTTTAAACCATTCTGAGCTTCTTTAGGCATCTTAATTCGCATAAAAAATTGTGAAAGTAGAATCATCATCCAAACAAAAACTGTCGCAAATGTTGCCATTACAGCAATAAGAAAAAAAAGCTTTTCATGATAAAAATAATTAAGGACAGCACCAAGAAGAAAAATACCGAAGATCATCAAAATAACAAAAACTGGTATACCGTTTTTTGATAAATATTGAAACTTTTTTAAAGCATAACCTTCCTGCGATAAACCATGGATCATACGACAAGCACCATACATTCCACTATTCATTGCTGAAATAGCCGCTGTAACAACAACAATATTTAAAATATTTGCTGCATATGAAATCCCAAGATTTTCAAAAATGGATACAAAAGGGCTATCCATGAGACCAATCTCATTCCAAGGATAAAGAGACATTAAAATAGCTAACGTCATGACGTAAAAAAGCAAAATACGAACTGGAGTAGAATTAATTGCCTTTGAAATCGTTTGATGAGGGTTTTGAACTTCCATAACTGCCATGCCAATGATTTCTATGCCACCAAAAGCAAAAACAACAACACTAAAGCAAGCTAAAAAACCAAACCAACCATTGGGAAAAAGTCCACCATTTTTCCATAAATTATGAACAGTAACGGTAGAAAAATCTGCACCTTCACCCCACCCCCAAAAAATAATTGCTATTCCTAAAATAATCATCGCAATGATAGCGATAACTTTAATAGAAGATAGCCAAAACTCTAGTTCACCATAGACTTCTACAGCCGCTAAATTAATACCTGTGATGATTAATGTAATACTCAGTGCCCATACCCAAGGAGCAACATCAGGATACCAAAACCCCATATAAGTCGCAAAAGCTGTAATATCAGCCAAACCAACAAGAATCATCTCAAATACATATGTCCATCCCGTTAAAAAACCTGCTAATGGTGATATATAATTTGCCGCATAACGAGCAAAAGAACCAGGCAATGGATTATGAAGTATCATCTCTCCTAGAGCCCGCATAACCATAAAAATAGCTAAACCAGCAATACAATAGGCAATCAAAACACTGGGACCCGCAAGCTTAATTGCCTGTGCAGACCCATAAAAAAGACCTGTTCCAATAGCAGAACCAAGAGCTAAAAAAATAACTTGGCGCTTACTCATCCCTCTTTTCAGTTCATTTATTGCCATTTCTTTCCTTACTTTTTGAAATGCTGACAATCCACACCACGATAACAGCTCTATGAGAAATAAAGCCTCATGTTTCTTTCACAAATATATTTCAAAAAACATCGAAGACCAGCCAGTCCAACACTTTGCTCTAAACAATGAAAAAATACTTTTATTGCGAATTATTCAGCTTTTATAGCCTACAATTTCGTATTATTTTATTCAAATAAAGTGATAATGAATTTTTTCATAATTGTCATTTAATTCATTTCGTATTCTCTAGTTTTTTACAGAGAAAATTAACCTTAATGTAATCTAAACTTTTAGGCTTCTATTTCAGTGCACTGAAATAGAAGCCTAAAAATTCATAACAAACACATTAACTATGCATACAATTAATTTTTTGTTACTTTAAGCCAACTCTCTTTGAGCTTATAAAAAAACTTTTTACGCCAATTGAATAGCTCAATTAATGATAATACGAATCTCGCAAGTTTTCAAAAGTATGAGAAAGTGTATCTACAACCCATCTTTTAAGGACTCCAGCTGCCTTAACGACAAGCTTTCCAATGAAAAAAAAATATACGGTAAAAAGAGCATCTTTGATTGTTGGTCCGATGATAGCGTTCTCCTTACCTCTGGGAATTTGCCCTGATATAGCAATAAAATCTTTGTTTTTCGCTGAAATAAGAGGCTCTTTCTCTTGGGCCACTATCATAATGAAAACTTCCTCTGGAAAGCTACCTCTCCTAAAATTTGCATGAATCTCAAGAATTTGAGAGAAAAAAAGAACTGTTATTGAAACACATAATTTAGCACTTTTAAACATTCCTTTCTCCTTTTTTATTTTAAATATCAAAAATAAACTATAAAATTCATAAAGTATTAACAAATAAGAATAATATAAAATAAAACTTTTATTTTTACTCGATACAATACATATATTATAATTTATATTTATATTTATAGAAATATAATATCACGAATATATAATTCGTGGATATTATTTAACTTATATTAAAATTTCTGATATAAATCAGAAAATATAGGTGCTTTAAGTTTATAGTTTCTATAAAATAACATAATATCTAGTTAACTACAAAAATCAGATATATACAGTAATAAATATATGATTTATTAAATAATTCAAATATTGTATCGCTCCTCTATATTTTCATATGAGAAAGTTTTAAAATTCAATATCCGCCCTTCAGCATTGACCTTCAAACAAATACTATTGAAAACTTAATGAAGGAAAAATTGTTTCTGGTAAAACAGATAATAAGTGCCCTTCACGCACAAGTATATGTGCTTGATGAAGATCTGGAGCCAGATAGCGATCTTCCTTAAGAGAAGCAACATTTTTTCGTAGACATTCCATAACGGATTGCAAAAAAGTACTTGTTTTTAAAGGTGCACGATATTCAATTCCTTGTGCTGCAACAAGCGTTTCAATGCCAATAAGTGTAAAAAGATTTTCGCTCATTACCAATAACCGACGCGCTCCATGGCAAGCCATTGAAACATGATCTTCTTGATTGGCAGAAGTTGGGGTTGAATCAACGGAAGCAGGATGGGCCATTTGCTTATTTTCAGACATTAAAGCTGCCGCTGTTACTTCAGCAATCATAAAACCTGAATTAAGACCCGCATTATGCGCTAAAAAAGCTGGAAGTCCATAAGAAACTGCTGGATCAACCATAAGAGCAATACGCCGTTGAGAAATAGATCCTATTTCACATAAAGCAAGAGCAATCTGATCAGCAGCAAACGCTACAGGTTCAGCATGAAAATTCCCACCTGATACAACTTCACCATTCCTTAAAATCAATGGATTATCTGTAACAGCATTTGCTTCAATAATCAGTGTTTTTGCTGCTGCCAGCAAAATATCAAAACATGCCCCCATGACCTGTGGCTGGCAACGTATACAATAAGGATCTTGTACACGCTCATCCCCCCGTAAATGTGCTGCACGAATTTCTGAATCCTCTACAAGCTTTTCTAATGTTTTCGATACAGCAATCTGCCCATAATGTCCTCGTAAAATATGGATATCAGGATGAAATGGCGCCGTTGATCCCATGATAGCATCTGTCGTCAAAGCCCCTGCCAACAATCCACCACACAATGCCCGATAACCTCGAAAAAGACCAGCAAGTGCAAGGGCTGTTGATGTTTGAGTTCCATTAATAAGAGCTAGACCTTCCTTTGCCTCTAAAATAATAGGGGACAATCCCGCTTTCTCTAATGCAACCGCCCCACTCATACGAATATTTTGAAAAAATGCTTCTCCTTCTCCCATCATAACAGCCGCCATGTGAGCAAGTGGAGCTAGATCACCTGAAGCACCAACAGACCCTTTTTCAGGGATGACAGGAATGACGCCCTTTGCAAGCATATTTTCCAGCAAATTTACCAATTCTAGACGAACTCCTGAAGCCCCTCTTCCTAAAGAGATAAGCTTTAAGCTCATTATCAAACGCACAATATTTTCAGCTAAAGGCTCTCCTACCCCACAACAATGGGACAAAATAAGGTTTCTCTGTAAAACAGCGACATCGTCCGCATCAATTTTAATGGAAGCCAACTTCCCAAAACCAGTATTAATACCGTACACAGGCTCACTTCCAGCAGCAATTTCAGCAATGCGCTGAGCCCCTTTCTCGATAGCTAAATGCGTGTCATTATGAAGTTTACTCACTTCACCATTAAAATAAATAGCTGCAAGCTCACTAAGCGTCACCTCGCTCGGTTTCAGTATAATAGTCATAATCTACTTTCTTTTTTTTATCAAAGTATAACGTTTAGCATTATTGATCCTTCTATAAAACAAAAAAAACTATAACGACTCTTTAAAGCGAGAATGCTTTCTTAAAGGTATTCCTTACAATGGAGTTATTATCCAAAAGTAGAATAGTT
>NZ_JBHIOZ010000006.1:11957-25243 GCF_042195805.1 Bartonella sp. AP57NXGY
GATGGTGCAGGCTTATTCTTTTATGAAGCGTAAAGATGAAAAAATCAATGGATTTATTATCAAGCTATTCTTACTAAACTTATAAAAACCTTAAATAGATAGCTGTCACAATCTATCATGATTGCAAAAATCAAACTCTATAGAAAATTAAAAAACTTATTCAACACATCACAACAGAGAAGAAATTGAGCTTATTTGCGACTTCTAAAATTGTATTTAAAGCGCCAGATTAAACCTTGAAAAACACATCTTCAATAAAACCACATAAGAATCGGCCTAACCCGTTATTTAAAATAGAAAATAAAAGAAGTTTTCTTATATCAAAAAAAATAATTAATATATTGTTTTATATTATATCTTTTAAACAGAGAAATGCTTCATATAGCATATTTATATTTTACTTTTTTGTTATATTGAATCTGAATTTAGAGATAATTTCAAAATGAGTTGTTTTTTAAAGGTGCTTCCAAGCCATTACCTTTTTTACTACAAATTTCTGATTATGATAATTTTTTGTACTTTTTCAGTTGTTTTTGTCAAAATTTATTAAAAACACTCTCATTTAATAACAAAAAACAATCATAAAAACAAAGAATTATCAAATATTTCTATTCAATCTACCTCTTCTTATTTTATAAAATAATCTGTTGTTAAACTGCAGTAAAAAAAGCGCTTCGATACTATAATGCACTGCATAAATTTTCTATTTAAACTCTCTCATATCAAGTGAACAATGAAAATCAGCGGTAATAAGATGTCAATGTGAATGCTGAAGAAAAAAACTTTCGCCCTCAAAGTCTGCCTTAATAAGGCGTTAATTTCCTGAATACCGCCCACTCTGATGTGCTAAAAGAGCAAAAGCAATCATCGATATCGGATTATCCTGCATACATATAGAGCTCACTTCGATACAAAAGCTCCAAATTGCCTTGCACTTCATATTTCTTTATCAATGCGACCAATTGCCGCAAATATTCTTCCCCATAGCAAGCAATAGCGCGTTGCGCTTGCGTTGAAGAGCGGCTCATTCCAATAAAAGCTTCAGATGGGATCATCATCGTCCAATTGTGCGTATGAAAAAAAATCTTTTCTGGATCTACCCCAAAGCCATCAGTCATTTCCTGTAAAAAATCAAAATTACGATAATAACGGGAATAATTCGGACTCATTTTCTCTAACAATGTCTCATAAGCCTCTAGAAATTCGCTATGCTTGAAATCACGATTATTTTGAATAACCGCCATGACACCATTGACTCGAAGTTGATCTGAAACAGAACAAAGCAACTTGGGACGATCCATCCACTGAAACGCTTGCGCTGCAATGACAAGATCAACCTCGCCAATTTGAGGCAATAGGTCTTCGGCACGGCCCTGATACCACTGCACCGTAGGAAATTTTTTTCGCCCCTGCTTAATCATATCTGCCGATACATCGATAGCATGATATTGGTGCTCATTTCCTAAAAATTTAACAATTCCCTCTAATGCGATGCCTGTCCCAGCACCCACATCCACAATGGACAAATGCTTTTTGTTCTTAAAAGGATGGAGCATGGTTTTAAATAAAGTAAGGGGATAGCGAGGACGATAACGATCATAATCATTAGCCAATCCATCAAACTTTTCACTTTGCCGCTGAACACTTTCTATCATAGGACTTTCACCCTCCTTCTCAATTACTACCATACATAATAAAAAAGCCTTTTTATCCAATGTATTAAACATAACTTCTAAAGGAGGAAAATAAGAACTGCCCTGACCTTCTATCTTTCCATAAGATTGATACTTACATTTTTCTCTTTTCCAATTGTTATCTGCACGTTGCGAAACCCAAAACTCCTACGAAAATAATATATTTTTCTGTAATAATAATTGATATAAATATTATTGATCTTTTATAAGATGACATCTATATTACTATTATTATTTTAACATCAACAAGTCACTTAAGCGTACCTAAAACGCAGAGAGATATCAATTTATTGATAAATACGCCTGTTTATAAAGTTCAAAATACTTTCCACCAAGAAAATAAACCCTATATAATACATAAAATATCTGTGGAGACATCTTTATGTTAAATGTACAAACTTCTTCAATGTTTAAAATATTAAAAAAATTTCCAATCGTGATTCTTTTGGCATGGTTAGTGCCATTTTTAAGTGGGTGCGGATTTAATACGATACCAACAAATGAAGAAAAAGCACATGCAGCATGGAGTGAAGTGCTCAATCAATATCAACGTCGTATAGATCTCATCCCCAATCTTGTAGAAACAGTTAAAGCTTACGCAGCTCATGAACAAAGTGTTTTCACAAATGTAATTGAAGCACGTGCTAAAGCAACACAAGTCAACATTAATGCAGATATGTTGAATAATCCAGAAGTTATGCAGCAATATCTCAAAAATCAAGCAAATTTATCAAGTGCACTTTCGCGACTTATGGCTGTTGTTGAAAACTATCCGGATCTTAAAGCAAACCAAAACTTTCTTGCTCTTCAATCACAATTAGAAGGAACAGAAAACCGTATTTCCGTTGCGCGCCGCGATTATATTGAAACAGTACGTGCCTACAATACTGCACTCAAAACAATGCCGACGATGATTTGGGCAAAATTATGGTTTCGTGATGCTAAACCTATGCCAACTTTTACCATCGATACTGATAGCCAACAAACACCAAAGGTTAATTTTAATTAATGAAATCATTTCGATACTCTTTGCAACGTATTGTATTTCCAAAATTATGGGCTTTTATCTGCTCTCTGTATTTAGTTGCTGCATTGGGAAGTATCGCTTGTTCGCAAATAAAATTTCCTCATTTAACAGGTTATGTTAATGATGTGGCTCATTTGCTCGATAATGCAACCAAGGAAGACTTGACAAAAAAACTGGCAGCACTCGAAGAGAAAACGGGAGATCAAATTGTTCTTGTAACACTCCCTACTCTTTCGGGCAACGATATAGAAACGTACAGCAATTCTCTTTTTCGTACATGGGGATTAGGCCAAAAGAAGATCAATAATGGTGTATTACTGGTCATTGCACCGAATGAACGCACAGCACGTATCGAAGTTGGATATGGTTTGGAAGGAGAGCTAACAGATGCTCTTTCCTCCGTCATTATTAATAGCTTCATGATTCCTAATTTTCGCGAAGGAAATTATCAAAAAGGAATTGCTGAAGCAGTTGATACAATTATCAAAGTTATTACAGAAAGTGATTCTGATTTTACTTTTCGCATCAAAGAAAAAGCTAAAATCGTTGAAGAACAACGTAAACAAGCTGAAAAAGAAGAAATGGTAATCAATGCAATTATGTTTCTCATTCTCTTTATAGTCGTTGGTTTGCCCATTCTTGCAATGATTTTTGGTAAAAAAGTGGGTCCACAAAAGTATCTCTGGCTGGGGATCATCTTCACACCTTGGTTTCTTAACTTAAGTGCCGGTGGCAGATATCCTGGTGGAAGGTTCGGTGGTCCTCGAGGTGGAGGGGGATTTAGGGGTGGTGGTGGATCATCAGGTGGTGGTGGTGCAACAGGAAGATGGTAAAAGGAACGTGGATTTTTAAGCGTAGCAAATCTTCTTAAGATAAAATTTTATGAACGTATTCTCTTTTATTCAACAATTCTATACCTTACTCTGTAATCACTTTTATTGATTACAATACAAACTCAAACATCAAGATAAATATTACCCATGACATGTGAATTGAAACATACAGATCGTAATCACTTATCACATCATTTTAATGCAATTCTAGAAAATCCACCCGTCGAATGGAAAATAAGCGATCATCTGATTGAGTATCCTGAAGCTCTGCGTTATATGCAAGAACGTGTAGAAAAAATTCTTGCAAAAACTGCGCATGAACAAGTTTGGCTTCTCGAACACCCTTCCCTTTATACAGCGGGAACGAGTGCAAATAAAAAAGATCTTTTGGCGCCTAATTTATTCCCTGTTTATGAAGCAGGACGTGGAGGTGAATTTACATATCACGGTCCAGGACAGCGTATTGCTTATATTATGCTTGATCTTAAACGCCGGAAACAAGACATTCGTGCTTTCATTAGTGCATTAGAAGAATGGATCATACAGATGCTTGCCAACTTTAATATTAAAGGCGAACGCAGAGAAGATCGCGTTGGTGTCTGGGTTAAACAGTCTCATTGCCCATCAAAACAAAATGATCTTTCTTCCGAAGATAAAATTGCAGCTATTGGCATTCGAGTGCGCAAATGGATAAGTTTTCATGGAGTTTCTATCAATGTTAATCCTAATTTAGCCCATTATTCAGGAATTGTTCCTTGTGGAATTACAAACCACGGTGTAACAAGCTTTCTTGATCTAGGTTGCCCTGTAGCAATGCATGATATTGATATTGCTCTCAAACACGCTTTTGAAAAAATTTTTGGTCCAACAATCGATGTTTCCTAAGTGCATTGATTTTTAAATAAAAAACAGGCATAAAATTATTTTAATAAATATTTGATTTTATGAGGTGGATAGTTAAACGCTATGAGCGATAACAAAAAGGATCTTTTTAGTGTTTTAAATAAAGCCCAATCTCGGGTAAATACAAAAGAAAACACTCTGCAGTCTCCAATGAAATCAAACGCGATGATTTCAAGAAAAAGTGCAAAAGATACGCAAGAAGATGACTATAATGCCCTCTCTATTCGAGTTCTTGAGGGTTTAGAGCCGGTACGTTTACGCCCTGGAATGTATATTGGTGGAACAGACAGTAAAGCGCTTCATCATTTATTTGCCGAAATTATTGATAACGCGATGGATGAAGCTGTTGCGGGTTATGCAGATTCTATTGAGGTCTCATTAGATAGGAACGGTTATATAACCGTTACAGATAATGGACGCGGTATTCCTGTTGAAAATCATCCTCAAATGCCTGAGAAATCGACTCTTGAAGTTATTATGACACAACTCCACTCAGGGGGAAAATTTGATGGAAAGGCTTATCAAACTGCAGGTGGACTTCATGGAGTAGGAATTTCTGTCGTCAATGCTCTTTCTGATGATATGGAAGTTGAAGTTGCACGAGAACGAAAACTTTACCGCCAACGTTTCTCACGTGGTATTCCTCAATCTGGATTGGAAGATCTGGGAGATGTTTATAATCGTCGTGGTACGCGCGTTCGTTTTCATCCTGATCATGAAATTTTTGGTGAAAAAGCAGCTTTTGATCCAGAAAAAATCTATAAGATGACATGCTCCAAAGCCTATCTTTTTGGTGGCGTAAAAATTCGCTGGTCTTGTGATCCCGTCATACTTGAAGGCGCAAAAAATATTCCTGAAAAAGCTGTTTTTCATTTTCCCGATGGGCTTAAAGACTATTTACTTTCGTCACTAAAAGATGAATATCGAGTAACGTCAGAAATTTTTTCTGGCAAAACACAACACAATAATGGCCATGGCTCCGTTGAGTGGGCTATCGCTTGGCATGGTGGTGATTCTTGTGTGCAATCTTACTGCAATACGATTCCTACAGGAGAAGGCGGAACACATGAAATAGGATTACGTCAAGCTCTTTTGCGTGGATTGAAATCCTACGCTGAGTTAATAGGAAACAAGCGCGCAACGATTATTACGTCTGACGATATTATGATTTCAACAGCCGCAATACTTTCAGTCTTTATCAGTAACCCTGAATTTGTTGGACAAACAAAAGATCGATTAGCAACCATTGAAGCACAGCGTATCGTTGAGAATGCAATCCGCGATCCTTTTGATCATTGGTTAGCAAATTCCCCACAAGAAGCAACAAAACTTCTCGATTGGGTTATCGAACGTGCTGAAGAACGTGTTAGACGACGCCAAGATAGAGAAATAAGTCGAAAAACTGCTGTCCGTAAATTACGTCTGCCCGGTAAACTTGCAGATTGTAGCCAGAACCATGCTTTGGGTGCTGAACTATTCATTGTTGAAGGGGATTCTGCAGGAGGATCTGCTAAACAAGCAAGAAATAGAGCAAACCAAGCAATTTTACCTCTTCGTGGTAAAATCTTAAATGTCGCCAGTGCTGCACATGAAAAAATGAACTCAAGCCAAACAATTAGCGATCTTATCCTTGCTCTTGGATGTGGAACACGCTCCAAGTATCGTGAAAAAGATCTCAGATATGAACGTATTATCATCATGACAGATGCTGATGTTGATGGTGCTCATATTGCGTCACTGCTCATTACCTTCTTCTTTCAAGAAATGCCTGACCTTATTCATCAGGGACATTTATATCTTGCCGTCCCTCCCCTTTATAGAATATCGCAAGGAGGAAAAGTTGCTTATGCTCGTGACGACATTCATAAGGATGAATTGCTCAAAACTGAATTTACTGGAAAAGCTAAAATCGAAATCGGGCGTTTTAAAGGGCTGGGTGAAATGCGCGCAGAACAACTTAAAGAAACGACTATGCATCCTCAAAAACGTACATTGCTTCGTGTTTCTATTGATGCCGTGGAAATACAAGAAACGAAAAAGACTGTAGAAAGTCTCATGGGAACAAAACCAGAAGCACGATTTCGTTTCATACAAGAAAACTCTACTTTTGCTTCTAATCTAGACATCTAATATAAAAAATATCCCTTTCAAACCACTGCAGCTGCGTCAATCACGCGCAGTTGCGGATTGATCGTTCCATTCCAATAATTCAAACTAAGATGACCAGCTAAATGAATCATTTCACCAATATTTTCAAAAAGAAAATCACCTAGCGATGTCCCTACAGCACGAAAAGCTATTCCTTGTAGTTTTTTTCCTTCAACATTAGATACAATGAGGCGAAGATGTCCTTTACCAACTTCAGATAGATTCACCAGTCGATGAGAGGGAAGAACAAAAACAGGTGTTGCATTCCCTGCCCCAAATGGCCCTGCTTTTTCAAGCAATTCAAACAGCGCTTCATTAACACCAGAAGCAGAAAGAGAACCATCTATACTAAGAGATTTTTTTGCACGCAACTGTGAAACCATTAAAGAAACTTTTTCTTCTAGCCATTTTCGAAAAATTTCAATTTTTGTTGATTGAATTGTAATTCCTGCTGCCATACTATGTCCCCCTCCTTTTTCTAATAAATTTAATGTAACAGCTTCACGAACGAGTGCTCCTAAATCTATACCATTAATTGAGCGTCCCGACCCTACGCCATTTCCATCTTCTTTCAAAGCAATAGCAAAAACAGGGCAAAAAAAACGCTCTTTAAGGCGGGAAGCAAGAATACCAATAATTCCCGGATGCCATTCTTTATGAGAAATTACAAGTGACAATGGTATTTCTTGATCTTGATAAAGAGAAGAAATGTAAGATTCCGCTTGTGCTAATTGAATGTTCTCCATTTCTTGGCGTTCTTGATTAAGCCGATCTAATTGTTCTGCTATTCTGTCCGCTTCATCTTTATTCTCACAGCTAAGCAAACGTGCTCCCAAAGCTTGATCACCAATGCGCCCTCCTGCATTAATTCTAGGACCTAATAAAAAGCCTAAATGAAAACTATTAAGCGGCTCCCCTATTCGTGCAACCTTTGTTAAAGCTGTTATTCCTAGATTATGCATAGAACGAGCAACTTGAAGCCCTTTTAACACAAAAGCACGGTTAACCCCCTGTAATGGAACGACATCACATATGGTTGCCAATGCAACAAGATCAAGCATACTTAAAAGATCAGGCAGCGGTCCTTGGAATTGTTTTTTCCGCAGCAAATGATGAACCCAAGCTAACGTAACAAAAACAACACCAGCTGCACATAAATGCCCCTGTTTAGAAAAATCATCAAGACGATTAGGATTGACAAGAGCAACAGCTTCTTGATGAATCTCTGACATTTGATGATGATCTAAAATCACAACATCAGCACCAGCAAGCCTCGCTGCTTTTACGGCATCAGGACTGTTTGCGCCACAATCAACAGTGATAATTAACCGAGCGCCTTCTTGCACAAGCATCCTCATTGCTTGTTCATTCGGACCATAGCCTTCAACAATACGATCAGGAATATAAATTTTGACTTCAATACCAAAATAACGAAAAAAACGTGCTATGAGTGCCGATGAACAAGCACCATCAACATCATAATCACCAAACACAGCAACCTGTTCTTGATTGAGAAGAGCCTTAACAATGCGCTCTGCAGCGCATTGCATATCCCTAAAACTTTCTGGATCAGGCATAAGCGTACGCAATGTTGGATTAATAAAAGCAACAGCCTCAGCTTCATCCACATCTCTTGCTGAAAGTACTCGAGCTAACTGATCTGGAAAGCCAAATTTTTGAGAAATAGCGCGCGCGTTATTTATCCCTTGAACATCAAGGGCATCTAACCAAGCTTGACCACAAGCAGAAGATTCAACATTGAGAAAATAACGAGACCACTGCATTATTTCTTATTTTATAATGAAGAACGATAAAATACAATCATGCGTTAAAGATAAAATAGTCTTTTGCAACATTCATTTTAAGTTTAAATGGTCTACAAACTTCTTTTAATGGGGTATTATAATACCTTTCTTGTAACATATTGTTTTATAAAGTTTTTATTTTCTCTTGACGTCAATCAAAAGACATTATATCAGAGCAAGTAGTATGCGTTAAATATTTCGCTATGGTAACAATTTTCAACGCAAAACAGTAAAAATTCCCTTATATTAAAAGGGTTCTAATAAAGGATACTTCTATGGCAACTTTTTCACAAAAGCCAACTGAAGTGGTGAAAAAATGGGTTATTATTGACGCAGAAAACCTTGTTTTGGGTCGTCTTGCCACATTTGTTGCTAACCGCTTACGTGGCAAACATAAAGCTACATTTACTCCACATGTTGATGATGGTGACAACGTTATTGTCATTAATGCAGATAAAATAGCTCTCACTGGCAAAAAATATACGGATAAAAAATATTATTGGCATACCGGCTATATTGGTGGAATCAAACAACGTACAGCACGTCAACTTCTTGAGGGGCGTTTTCCCGAACGCGTTATTGAAAAAGCAGTAGAGCGCATGATTCCTCGAGGGCCTCTTGGTCGCCGTCAATTGAAGAATCTACGTGTTTACGCTGGAAGCCAACATCCACATGAAGCACAACAGCCTGAATCTCTTGACGTTGGTGCTTTAAACCGCAAAAACAAAAGGATTGCTTGATTATGGCTGAAATTAATTCTCTTTCTGAGCTTAGCATAGTAACAAGTATTACAGAAACACATGAAAATGTTGTTCCTGTTCACGTGCAGAAGCTTGATTCACAAGGACGTGCTTACGCAACAGGAAAGCGTAAAGACGCTGTTGCGCGTGTATGGATTAAACCAGGTTCTGGAAAAATCACGATCAACAATAAGGAATTTGACAAATATTTTGCTCGTCCTGTTCTTAGAATGATTCTTCGTCAACCAATTGTTGCAACAAATAGGGATACCCAGTTTGATATTATTGCAACCGTTGCAGGCGGTGGTCTTTCTGGACAAGCCGGTGCAGTGCGCCATGGCATTTCCAAAGCTTTAACCTATTACGAACCAGAACTTCGCTCAATCTTGAAAAAAGGTGGGTTTCTTACCCGTGATAGTCGTGTTGTTGAACGTAAAAAATACGGTAAAGCAAAAGCACGTCGTTCTTTCCAATTCTCAAAGCGTTAATTTCAATTTTTGCAATGCATAAAGCCTCGGACAAAAACGGGGCTTTTTTAAACTGCTAAAACAGACTTTTAGATGAATGTAGGAACAAATCTATACCGATTAGAAAAAACAAGAATGCAAAACAACCTCTTCTCTTAAGATAAAAGGCAAGAAAAATAGACCGAAAAAATTCAAAACTTCAGTTTCAATTTTTTAAATCTGTTGTACTAACTTGTAATATATCGACGTGCTAAAGCACAAAAATATTTACGCGACAACTTTAGCAATCTTATAAGCTTTTCAATATTTTTTCTATCATCACTTAACAAGCTTTAGTCCAAGAAATGCTTTACCATTGTAATAAAATGAGGGACAGAAATAGGCTTTGACATATATTCTTCACATCCACTGGCACGAATTCGCTCCTCATCGCCTTTCATAGCAAAAGCTGTTACAGCAACAACGGGGATTGATCGAAGTTCTTCATCTTCTTTTAATTGTTTAATAACATCTATTCCAGAGACCTCTGGCAACTGGATATCCACAAGGATAAGAGATGGCATTGATGAACGCGCCAAATCTAATGCCATAAGACCATTACGTGTTTCAACGGTTTCATAACCACTCGCTTCTACAAGATCGCGAAATAACTTCATATTAAGCTCATTATCTTCCACGATCATGACTTTTTTTGACATTCGTATAACTCCACCCTTCTCAGATAAAATAGAGAAATAGAAATGAATCCACATTCTCTTTGCTTAAGATAAAATGATAAAATGAATTGTAAACCACAAAGAGATTAAAAGATTCCAATAAAAGCATTTTTGCAAATATTTGTAAGACGCATCGCTATACTTATTCAGTTCATCAACATAAAATCCACAAATAGTCGTAAGATTGTGTGACCTTGTATTTTTTGAGTTGATATACAAAGTTTATGGATATCTCAATTAATGCATTCGCGTTTTCATCATAAAAAAATATCAACCACAAACTTAGCTCAAATGCGCATTTTGAAGAGAAAAAAATTTAAGTAAATTTAAAAAGCAACTGATTAGCTGAATTTAATGCACCATATACTGGCATCCACAAAACAATATCTTAATGATATAAAAGGATAAACTTATCAAGGTCATTAAGATTAAAAAAATAAATAAACCGTGATTAAATATCACGGTTTATTTAATATAAAACATTCAATAACAGCATAATTCAAAGTTTATCAAGGATAATATCTTTTAATTCAAAGCCCATGAACTATGAGAAAAAGCATCGAATGTTCTTCCACCTGTCTTTCTGTTAGGACTCGGCGGCTTTCTAGTAAAGAAATATACAAGATATGCGATGAGACCAAAAATCGCTGTCTCCACCCCCATTAAACCCGCAACTTTTTGGACATTTTTCTCAGCCCCTTGTCCTCCAAACTGGCTAATAATCATATCCACAGCTTTAATAACTCTATTTTCCTGTGTCATTACAGAAATAAAACCAGCATTTTGAAATCTGCCATTTAAAGAATCAGCATTGGCTCTTAAAATCTGTGAAAAGAAAATCGCTACTGCAACAAAACATACTATACAATGCTTGAATATTTTCATCATAACCACCTAATTACAATATTTAGTAAAATAAATTTTCTTTACCGCCCCCTCTAAATAGAAAACATTCCGTTATCTATCGATAAAGTATATTTATCTTCTGATAATAAAAATATAATACAAAATTTAATTAATAATTTTATTTTAATTGTTATTTTTATATTATATTACACTTACAATATATCCGTTACATGTTTATTTAATAATTGTCAATTATTTTATTTGTACTTTACATTATGTAGTTTAATGATAAAAATATATTAAAATAAAATTATTTTATTGTTTTTATTATGAATTTAGCTTTATTATCATAAATATTATTATGATTTTATAATATATAAAAATATCAATATGTTGTTTTTTAGTTACACATAATATTTTTATTTTTTTGTATAATATAGTAAAATAAATATTTTTATAAAATAATTTTTCCTTAGGATAGATTGAGAAAAAATATTTGCCCCAGCTACAATTAGCGTAAGCACCAGCTTAACTCTTTGATTGAAAAAGCTAAATTAGGTAAGATAAGGGATAACTTTGGTGAATGCGCCAAATCTAATGCCATAAGCTATTACACATTTCAACGATTTCACAGCCATGCGTTTCTACAAGAACGTGGAATAATTTTAATAAAGTTCATTGTCTTCCACAATTATAACTTTCTAACATTAATATAATTCCACGACTCTAAGATAAAATAGAGAAATAAAAATGAATACACCTTCTTTCTAACCAAGATAAAATGATTAAAAATATGAATCATAAAAATTTAATAATGTCCAATAAAAGCATTTTAGCAAATATTTGTAAGACGCATCGCTATACTTATTCAGTTTATCAAAATGATAATCTAGAATAGCCGTAAAATGATGTGATCGTATATTTTTTGAGTTAATACGAAAAATTTATGGATATTCAAATCAGCTCATGCCCCTTTTCATCTTAGAAAAGATATCAATCACGAAAATTAACATAGATATATATTTTGGAAAAAAATTTAAATAACGTTGATATGGATAGATTATTTGCTAGCAAACAATCTTCTCTATTAAATCAGAGTGTTCACTACTGTGATATTGTAATCTCAATCACGACAACACTTCAATAACAGACTAAAATATAGATTCACTATAAGCTTAAAATAAAAATTTTGGAATTGATCATACATACAATGAATGAACCGTAAAATACAAAAGTAATCATAACACTAGAAAATGAAAAAGCTTATCACTCTTGTTCACTATTCCTTCCTCTCTCATTTTTTCTGTGTTATTTTTAAAGTCTTGTAAAAGATATGAATTACATGCAAAAAAAATTAGCCCTTTGTAATCTCTACGCCATCAATCACATTAGTTTTATTAATGATAAGCAATAACATTTGTATAGCTCTAAGCTTAGAGAGCAAAACCAGATTAAAGTATCATTTTTATTTATTGTAAAGAGGATGTAAAACTCCATTTTTCTCTTATCATTGTTAAGAAAAATTTAAAAATGAGCTTATTAATATTAAAAAAATAGAAAATAATTTTTTAAAAAATAATATCTTATTTAATTACTTTTTAAAATAATATAAATATATTATGTTTATATTGTATATATTTAATTAAATAATAATATTTATAATAACACTAAAATAGTACATAATAATTATCTTTATATCAAATAAAATCATAACATAAAATAAGAAATTCACAATAAAATTAGGTATAATTCCATTAGTTAACAAGTAAAACAAAGAAATATATTTAATTATGTTATTGAACTCAGTTGCGTTGCCATCGTTTTTGCCTGCTTGGATTGGTGAATCCTTTTATTTCCAAGCAATTATTAACTGAATTTTGACTGCTCAGCATGCTGAAAAATCTCTATGTGATTGTTGTCTTGATAATTGCTATCATGTTGTTTGGCGAAGCTCTTAGCTTTCTATCGGGCAACTTAAAAGCTTTATTCTGTCAATTTTCTTATTGTTTAAGCAAAAACTCATCCACGTAATAATATATTGAATGCACCAACAAAATCCGCACGAATAACCACATTCTGCACATATAAAAATTACCCATCTTTGACA
>NZ_JBHIOZ010000006.1:25343-55680 GCF_042195805.1 Bartonella sp. AP57NXGY
ATAATATATTGAATGCACCAACAAAATCCGCACGAATAACCACATTCTGCACATATAAAAATTACCCATCTTTGACAATTTTTTAGCACTATAACCGAAAAAGAACACATCTGGCTCGTATTATGAATGATATTAAATTGTATGCCATCTTACCATTGGCTTTTGTCATCAAGCTGCCATCTAAAATCGAACAGTTTAAACCTCTGATTTCTATTTCACGCTCCTTGCCAGTAACCGTGGGAATGCGGCCTATATTATTGTTCAATCTTATCTAACAATAAAAAAAAATCCTCATGTGAAAATTCTACATGCCTTATATCGCCAGAATAAATAACGATAATTTATGGTACAATAGAATTATTCACTCAATTTTTTTTATTTTTATAATCATGCTGACTTTCATCTCATCCCCCTAATCCATTAAATTTACGCATTGTTTTCTTATAACTTATGAAAGTCATGACCATGGAAAGAAAAGCGCTCAACAGAAGATATCCAATATTCCATTCGCCTTTACCAAGCAACAATGACACAGGCAAGGAAGCAGAAAAAGCCATGGGAAGCATAAACAAAAGCCATTTTACGATGCTTAAAGGATAAATTTCTATTGGCACAAATGAAAGCTCATAAATCATTTCATGAAAATATTCGACAGGCATCTTACGGCTAATAATAAATGTTATAAAATTGAACATCAGAAAAAAACAAATATTGACAATAAAAACACAAAATATTGCAACAACAAAAGAGATCCATCTTAGCTTAAGATCAGAAATATTCGGTAATGATACAAATAAATAGGCACTAACATAAAGGACAAAGAGCTTGATCAAATTAAGAGGTTTACACCAACCAAACAACATCAACAACCAAATTGAAACGGGCTTTATCAAGTATGGTTCAATTTTACCATCCGCTACTTTTTCAAAAAACGTTTCAATAGAATTAATAAAAATATTCAAAAATATTCCAAGTAAAACAAAGACAACAAAGATAAAATGGATTTCATCTCTGCTATAGTTACCGATCTTTCCTGAAAAAGAAGATACTCTATCAATAAATATGAATTGAATAAAATAATAGCATAGAGAAAGAATAAACTCCCCAGCCAAATTCTTACCATAAACAATCTGTCGGCGGATATTCAGACTGATAAAATGAAGGATGATTTTCATCTCAACCACCTGCTCCATTATATGCTTTCATCCCTTTATTCCAAGCGATATAAATTAAGAATAAAAAACACAAAATATAAGTAAAACTTCCGAAAATAAACTGCTGAAACAACGCTAAATTTTGCGTCGCGAAAAACTCGGCAGGAGCGGATATCATGAAACGATAAGGATTAAATTGCATAAGCGGAATAAGCCACACCGGCCAAAAAGATGGTGGTAAAAGAACACCCCCAAGAAGCGCTGAACTAAGAATACTAAAAGAGAGTAATATATTGTACTCAATCACCCAAAAGCTTAATAAAGCAATTCCAAAAGAGATTAAAAAACAAAGCAATTGTGATAGAATAACAACCAGAAAAAAGAACAGAAAAGCGATGACCAATCCCAGAATATTTTCATAGGATAAAACAAGCTTAACAATAAAAAGAGCCAATAATGGGATGCTATATAATACACTCTCCCCTAAAAAAGTAAAAAGCATTTGTGTCATATAACTAAAGGGCTTTGTAAGATATACTTCTAATTGGCCTTCTTTAACATGATGAGAGAAAAACTTAATCACATTATAACCATTATTTAAGCGACCTAGGACTAAAGCAAAAGCATAATAATACATCATATCATAAAAGCTAAAGCCATTTATGGTGTTGCCCGTATCAGAGAAAAGTGCATTCCATAATAGAAGTTGAATAACAAATGGCGAAAGTGTCCCAATGATAATATCGGTAAAAAACATTGCTCTATCACTTAGAACAGTGAGTAATCCATTCTTGGCAAAAAGAAACATACCAAAGCAGTGGTTAGATAAATTCTTTAAATTTAACACGGAGCATCTCTTCAAGCGAGGGAGTGGATACAGAGAACGTACAGTTCAATTTGGTTGTAATTTCGCGTACAAAACGCGCAAAATCCTCACGGGGCAGCGAAACCTCCAGCGAGCATTCTTCAGCGTTAAAGTGCTTATCTTTTAAAGAAGTAGATAATTTCAACGCAATCTCATCAATTTTTTCTACAACAGCTGAAGGTACAGCCATGTGTTCACAAAAAAACGTTATTCTCACCAAAGAAGGAATGACATTTTTAAGCGCGTGAAGATTACCATGAAACTGTTTCTTTCCTTTATGCAAGAGAATAATATCATCAACGTATCCATCAATATCTCCCATATCATGACTTGTGATGATATACCCAGTGCCACGCTCCCTTTTCAGTTTTTTAAGAAGCTCCCTGATTTCATGCTTAGATGTAAGATCAAGACCAATACTTGGCTCATCGAGAAACAACAGTTTAGGTCTAAAGGAGAGATTAAATGCCAATTCACTTTTCACTCTCTCACCCAGACTAAGCATCCGCACTGGCTTATCCATAATATGCTCAAGACCCAGTAACTCAGCGATCTCTTTAAGATCACGGGTAAAAGAGGCGCGTTCAAGACCATATAATGGTTGAACCATATCCAGACTGTAGCGTAAGGGCAAATCCCACCATAAACAATTCTTATGACCAAAGACCACACCCAAAGACTTGAACAGATTTTTCTTCGCTTTATAAGGATCAACACCAAGGACTTTAACACATCCCTCATCAGCGTATTGTATACCAGAAAGTATTTTAATCAGTGTCGATTTACCCGCTCCGTTAGGGCCAAGAATTGCTAACGATTGCCCTGAAAAGAGGGTGAAACTCATATCTTTTAACACATGATGATTTGTATAAACCGGCTTGAGGAGAGAAAATATCTTGTTTTTAAAACCAATTCCTCTGTCAATGTTGCGATATATTTTTGAGACGTTATTAACGTCAATCAATAATGATCCCATCAGTCACTCCTCATTTCAATTTATCCCCCCTTTGAATGTTCCCATAATAAATATCTGTTTTTGTTCACTAGAAAAAACAAAAGTGTTCAAGCCCTCCCTAGAGCAATAAAACGCGCCTGACGTTTTATCTCCAATTTTTTGTCTAGATATTTTTTCAATGTGATGAGTTCACTTCAATGAAGCATTAAGATACTAAAAACTTATTTCTTCTTTTATGAAAGATAATCTTTTGGATAAACTAAGTAAGTAGAAAAATAATTGGTCATTGAAAGGAGAGCTTTGCTAAGAAGGCTTCATTGTGTAAGCAAAGATACAAAGCATAAATCTATACTATAAGCATATCAAACCACATTGATAACAAAACAAAAATCCTTGACAACAGGAATTTTTTGAGAGGCTACTTTCCCTCAGCATTACTATAAAATGCCTTCATTATTCCCCATGAAAAAACTAAAATTGCTTTCACTATTTTAGTAAATATCTTTCAGATTTTATCTAACTCATCTCCCTCAACAGACACGCCTCCCCAATATATGACCTCTGTAGATAATTCAAAGGAGCAGCTTCATAAACTCAGATTATTAAACGATACATCATATCCAAAATAACAATACAATCAATATGGATAAAGAGCTGTAGAAAGAAAGCCATGATATTCGAAAATTTCATCACTCAAAAACACAATTTTCTCATAGCTATCTTATCAAAAACTTTCTTCAAATGATGCCCTATTCATCTTATCAAATTTATAGATAAAATTTGTATCAATCAAAAAGAACAAATGAAGTTTGTTTAGTCGGTTTCAGCATCACTCTCATTAAAAGATAAAAGATTAAAACTTTGGACCATATGAGGTGGTAAAGGTGCAACAATGTCCAATATTCCTCCTGAAGGATGCGGAATACGAATACGACGTGCATGAAGATGAAGACGATTTTGAATTCCTCCTGGTAATGTCCAATTACTATCAGAAAAAAAATACTTTGTATCGCCAATGATAGGATGATCCATATGGGCTGCATGCACACGAAGCTGATGTGTTCTCCCTGTATAGGGTTCCATTTCAAGCCACGAAAGAGCCCGCCCTCGCGTATCTAAAACGCGATAGTAAGAAACCGCATGATGTGAATCTGGCTCCCCATGTTCACAAACACGCATTTTGTCACCTTGTGCAGTCATTTCCTTAACCATCCACGTTGAAATTTTGTCCTGCTTTTTTTTAGGCACGCCCCGAACCAACGCCCAATAAGTCTTTTTTGTTTCTCGCGCTCTAAAAGCAGCAGTTAAGGACTGAGCAGCTCCCCTTGATCGCGCAACAATAAGCACACCCGACGTCTCACGATCAAGACGATGAACCAAACGCGGCTTTTCACCTTTTTTATTGCGCCATACCTCAAGCATACTATCCATATGACGTGTTAAACCAGAGCCTCCTTGTACAGCCAACCCAGCTGGTTTATTAAAAACAAATACCTTTGGATCTTCATAAAGCAGCATTTTTTTCAAAACGGTCCCATCATCCTGCCCACGAAGTGTTTTATCCGTTATTGAAAGACTCTCCTTGTCATTAATAGGGAGAGGTGGAATACGAACAGCTTGCCCTATACAAAGACGCGTATCGGCTTTAACACGTCCACTATCAACCCGTATCTGACCAGAACGCAACAATTTTTGCAAAGCTCCAAAACCAAGTCCTGGATAATGCACTTTAAACCAGCGATCTAAGCGCATTCCATTTTCATCTGCCTCAACTTTTTTTATTTCTATGCCTGCCATGAAAATTCCCTTACCTGATAATTTTATTGATCTATTTTTGCGCCTTTATAAACACAAAAATTCATATTTTAGTTGGTTTTATCACACCATATTACAGTTAGTATCCAAAATTTCCTTTTCTTAACGTCCAAATTTTATTAGCTAAAAACTAAGCGTTGTAAAAATCAACAGCCTTTACGCTTAATAGCGAATGGAGATAATTAACCGTGTCCTTATTCAAAACCTATGCACGTGTTCTCACTTACCTAAATAGAGAAAAAAATGCATCCCTTTTAATCTGTACCGCTAATGTTATATTAGCTATTATCACTATTGCAGAACCTATTTTATTTGGACAAGTTATTGATTCTATTACAGACAAAACAGCTATCATCCCTACTCTTGCCATTTGGGTTTGTTTTGGACTTTCACATATTATTGCTTATGTCCTTGTTGCTCGCGGTGCTGACCGCTTAGCCCATAGACGCCGCTTAACGGTTTTAACGGAATCTTTCGAACGTATCATTGCCATGCCTTTAATTTGGCATCAACAACGTGGAACTTCCAACGCACTCCATACACTTTTGCGCGCAATAGATTCCATGTCAACCATATGGCTTGATTTTATGCGCCAACACCTCTCAACGCTTGTCGCCTTATTGGTTCTCATCCCCATCGCGTTTAATATGAATTGGCGTCTTTCAATAGTCTTGGTTGTGCTTGCCATCATTTATGTATTAATTGCACGTTTAGTGATGCGAAAAACAAAAGACGGACAAGCCGCTGTAGAATGCTATCATCATAACCTTTTTAAGCATGTCAGTGATTCAATCTCTAATGTTTCCATTGTACAAAGTTATAACCGAATAAAAGAAGAAACTTCCATACTGCATCAACATACAAATGCTCTTCTTAAAGCACAAAATCCTGTTCTCAATTGGTGGGCGCTCGCCAGTGGCTTAAATCGAATGGCTTCAACAATTTCAATCGTTTGTGTTCTTCTCCTTGGAGCTTTTTTTGTTGCAAAAGATCAATTACGAGTAGGTGAAGTCGTTGCTTTTGTTGGATTTGCACAACTCATGATTAGCCGCCTAGACCAAATGAGCAATTTTATTAATTGTGCAATATCCTCACAAGCAAAACTGCAAGAATTTTTTGAAATGGAAGACTCAACCTTTCATATCAACGAACCACAAAATCTTCCTTCCCTCCAAAATGTTAAAGGCGCCATACAATTTCATCACGTGACCTATCAATTCCCAAATTCTTCTCAAGGTGTTTTTGATATTTCCTTTGAGGTTAAAGCAGGACAAACTGTTGCAATTGTAGGGCCAACAGGGGCTGGAAAAACAACATTGATCAATCTGTTGCAGCGCGTATACGACCCTACCCTTGGGCATATCTCCATTGATGGAATAAATATATGCTCAATCAATCGCGAATCTTTACGCAAATCTCTAGCAACAGTATTTCAAGACTCGGGTCTTTTCAACCGTACTATTCATGACAATATTTCAATAGGAAAAGCGAGCGCAACAAATGAAGAACTTTATGAAGCAGCAAAAATAGCAGAAGCTCACGATTTTATTCTAAAAAAAGCTGATTGTTATAACACAATGGTGGGCGAACGAGGATCTCAATTATCAGGTGGAGAAAAACAGCGACTAGCAATTGCACGCGCTGTTTTAAAAAATGCCCCTATTCTCATTCTAGATGAAGCAACAAGCGCTCTTGATGTTGAAACAGAAGCACGTGTCAAAGATGCTCTCGATTGCATAAGCCATAACCGCACTACTTTTATTATAGCACATCGCCTCTCAACAGTACGCAATGCTGATGTGATACTCTTTCTGGATCATGGTCACTTAATGGAAAAAGGAAACTTTCAAGAATTGATCGATAAAGGGGGACGTTTCTCTAATTTTTTAAAGGCAAGTGGTTTAACAATCAAACCACCAGAAAGAGAAGGAGAAAATGTTATCCCCTTACATGAAGCCATAGCATCATAAAAACGATACTCTTCATAGATCTTATGCAAAAAATGCCTCTTCAATACAATATAGAGTGCTTATATATGATACAAGTAAAAAGATTTCTAAAAATGCCACAATCCATTTTAGGTATTTAAGAAAAATATTAAAACAGTTTAGTATTTTCTCTGCTATTGCAATTTTACTAGATTAGAACAAAAATATTTTCCTATATCTGTGCATATTGACGAGTATACATTCTCATTTAGGGAAAATGTAAAGATGTAAAGGTAAAAACAATTTCCAGTTTTACCGTCTTCTTTTAACTCAGCTTTACGAATTTCAAAACGAACTAAAGTAATATCTTTTAAATAATGAATATTATGTATTGCGTTGCACTTTTGTTTATCACTTTCTTTATAGTCCTCTCATAAAGAACAGAACATCATTGTTTTGCACATTCATATGACTTTTTTTAAGAAACATTTTTCAATGCTCTTAAGCCCATTTCACAACGACATTCGTGAGTGGTTTTGATTAATTTAACATACACAGAATTTGAAATAATAAAACCCTACGAATATTCGTAGCTCTTGTTCAAAAGATAAAACGATAAATTATCATTATAATTCAATATATTAAAGCAATTTCATCATAAATAAATTAGATGTTAATCTAAATATTTAGATTTATGTTATATTACTTTGATTTATATTGATAATTCATTACCTTATAACTTAAAATAAAGATTTATAAAGATAGGAGAATATTCCTTTCAAGACCTTTTAATAATAAACCAAAAAACTGTTTTCTTGTACATAACAAGCAAAATGAAAATAATAGCTCTAAGATACAACAACTCTTTTATAAGCCTTTTCAAGGAAAGAAATTTTATTCATTTGAAAACTAATCGAATAATGATAGCTTATAACTTTATAAGGATAATCGTATGCAATAAATCTTGTATTTTTCCTTTCATAAAAAGAGATGTTTCTTCAAAAAATCTATAAGAGCAACACAATAACTAGTCTCCCTAGTAAAAGAATACACAGCAAAGCATGAAGTGCTGCATAGTCTATCTTATCTTAAAAAGGTGATTCCTGAAACGCTTGGAAGCTATAAAGCCAAATGATAAAGTGGTGATAAAGACAAACACTGTCTTTATCTTTACAATTGTATTTTCCCCAATTACGCTGTATCTGCATTTCAGAAATACACCAGACAGATATTCATGATACATAGATGCCAACCCAATATAACAATGTAAAAAACACCTATGCAGAATGATTTAATTTAATTTTTTTCAAGAAAATCTTTTAGTGCCGCAAATGCCTCATCAGCTTTGTTCCCCTCAGGACCACCAGCCTGCGCCATATCAGGACGGCCACCTCCACCTTTACCACCAAGCATCGCTGAAAGAATACGAACGAGATCTACAGCATTTAATTTATCCGTTAAATCATCCGTAACACCGACAACAGCACTCCCTTTTCCATCCTCCGAGACACTAATAAAAGCAACCACTCCAGATCCAATTTGTTTTTTCTCAGAATCGACGAGCGCCTTAAGATCCCGTGGTAAAATATTTTTAACAACGCGTCCGGTAAAAGAAAACCCATTGATGATGATAATATCATCTTGGCTCCTTTCTGTTACTCCACCACTCAACATCATTTTCTTGCGTACATCATTCAATTCTTTTTCAAGTTTACGACGATCATCAAGCAAAATTCGCACCCGTTCTTCCACACCAGCAGAAGAAGTTTTTAAAAGATCAGCGATTTCATGAATACGTTCATCTTGGCGGCTAAGATAAAGACGTGCTTCTTTGCCTGTTAAAGCTTCAATACGCCGCACTCCAGCTGAAACAGAACTTTCAGAAACAATATGAATTAAACCAATATCACCTGTTCGCTCCACATGTGTCCCTCCACAAAGCTCAATTGACCAACGCTTTTTTAATCTTTCCTGTTCAAGTGGCTCCCCCATAGAAACAACGCGAACTTCATCACCATATTTTTCACCAAACAATGCCATGGCTCCTTCAGAAATGGCATCATCTACAGCCATGAGGCGCGTTATTACTTTACTATTTTGCAAAATAATCTCATTGGCTAAATCTTCTATTTTTTTCAACTCTTTTGGTGAAACGGATTTTGGATGGGAAAAATCAAAACGCAACCGATCTGGCGATACAAGAGAACCCTTTTGTGTAACATGGTCCCCCAATGTTTGGCGTAAAGCTTCGTGTAACAAATGAGTAGCAGAGTGATTCGCACGAATTTTCTTACGACGAACAATGTCAACCGTTAATTCTACACAATCAGACCTCGATGCCTGACCAGATTTCACCTCCCCAATATGGATAAAAACACCATCACCCTTTCTTTGGGTATCATGCACCTTAAAAATAAAATTTTCACCAGAAATGATACCGCTATCACCAATTTGCCCACCAGATTCACCATAAAAAGGTGTCTGATTAACAACAAGCATAGCTTTCTGATCTGAAGAAATATGATCAACAATTTTACCATCACATACAAGAGCTGTAAGAATACCTTTCGCTGTCTCAGTTTCATAACCTAAAAACTCTGTGGCCCCCACTTGATCACGAACAGAAAACCAGACCTTCTCTGTTACAGCTTCTCCAGAACCAGACCAATTGGCACGTGCTTCCTCTTTTTGGCGTTCCATCGCTTTATCAAAAGCACCAACGTCAACAGATATTCCGCGACGACGAAGAACATCTTGCGTCAAATCAAGCGGAAAACCATAGGTATCATAAAGTTTGAAAGCAACTTCACCATTCAAATAGTCCCCTTCTTTAAGATCGGTACTTGCTTCGTTCAACAAACCAAGTCCTCGTTCAAGCGTTTTACGAAAACGTATTTCTTCTAACCTTAAAGTTTCTGAAATCAAAGATTCAGCACGCACCAACTCAGGATAGGCTTGTTCCATTTCGCGAATTAAAGCAGGCAAAAGTCGCCACATTAAGGGCTCTTTAGCACCAAGAAGATGCGCATGACGCATAGCACGACGCATAATACGACGTAAAACATATCCTCTTCCTTCATTAGAAGGAAGCACACCATCAGCAATCAAAAATGCAGATGAGCGAAGATGATCAGCAATGACACGATGGCTGGCAATAAAATCACCCTTTGCCTCAATCCCTGTAATTTCTTCTGATGCAGCAATTAATGCACGAAAAAGATCAATGTCATAATTATCATGAACGCCCTGTAAAACAGCAGCAATACGCTCTAATCCCATGCCTGTATCAATAGAAGGGTGAGGTAAGTTAACACGTTCTTCCTTGGAAACTTGCTCATACTGCATAAAAACAAGATTCCAAATCTCAATAAAGCGATCCCCATCTTCATTAGCACTTCCAGGAGGACCGCCCCATATTTCATCACCATGATCATAAAAAATCTCCGAACAAGGCCCACAAGGGCCTGTTTCTCCCATCGACCAAAAATTATCAACCGTCGCAATACGGACAATTTTTTCATCTGGAAGACCAGAAATTTTACGCCACAGTTCAGCAGCAACATCATCACTCTGATAAACTGTCACCAACAATTTATCTTTTGGCAGGCAAAATTCCTTTGTTAAAAGATTCCATGATAAAAAAATGGCTTCTTCTTTGAAATAATCACCAAAAGAAAAATTACCCAACATTTCAAAAAATGTATGATGGCGTGCCGTATAACCAACATTATCAAGATCATTATGCTTTCCACCCGCACGAACACATTTTTGTGCCGTTGTTGCCTGCGTATAAGAAGGTTGTTCAAGTCCAGTAAAAACATTTTTAAACTGCACCATCCCTGCATTTGTAAACATAAGTGTAGGATCATTCCGCGGAACAAGCGGACTAGAAGAAAGAACTTTATGCCCATTACGATGAAAATAATCCAAAAATGTTGACCGAATATTATTAACACTATTCATGTTGACACCTGCTCAATACAGCACAAAACCATAAAAGAAAAATCCCCCCTCATTAAATCCTCTTCGCCACGCATGGAGTCAATTTAATCAAAAATGGAATATTTGTTTTAAAAAATTGAGAAAAAAATGACTGCGTATTTAAAAACTCAAACAAAAAAACAGGAAAATCTTAAAGAAAAAAATTATAGACGAAAAAAACGCCCCATCAAATGGCTTCATCACTTTCTATATTTTCTGACCCTGCATTTTCTAACAATTCAATCGCAATCAAACCAGCATTTTGGCGCAAAGCTGCTTCAATCTCTGTAGCTATTTCCACATGTTCACGTAAAAACTGCTTTGCATTCTCACGCCCCTGCCCTAAACGCTGAGAATTATAAGAAAACCATGCACCAGATTTTTCCACAACACCAACCTTGACACCCAAATCAATCAACTCACCTACTTTGGAAATACCTTCACCATAAATAATATCAAACTCAACCTGTTTGAATGGAGGTGCCAATTTATTTTTCACCACTTTAACGCGCGTCTGATTACCAACGATTGAATCCCTATCTTTAATGGATCCAATGCGACGAATATCTAAACGAACAGAAGCATAAAACTTTAAAGCGTTTCCACCCGTTGTCGTTTCAGGAGAACCAAACATCACACCAATTTTCATGCGAATTTGATTAATAAAAACAACCATACAGTTAGAGCGAAAAATTGCTGCGGTTAATTTTCGTAACGCTTTACTCATTAACCGAGCTTGCAATCCGGGCAAAGCATCACCCATTTCACCGTCAATTTCTGCTCGCGGTGTTAAAGCTGCGACAGAATCCACAACAAGCACATCAACGGCACCAGAACGAACCAACGTTTCTGTAATTTCCAATGCCTGTTCACCGGTATCTGGCTGAGAAATGAACAAGTTTTCTAAATCAACACCAAGCTTACGCGCATAAATAGGATCAAGCGCATGCTCTGCATCAATAAAAGCACAAATCCCACCACCTTTCTGTGCCTCAGCAATAGCATGGAGAGCCAATGTTGTTTTCCCAGAACTTTCTGGTCCATAAATCTCAACTATACGCCCCTTCGGTAATCCACCAATCCCTAAAGCAATATCCAAGGATAACGATCCTGTTGGAATTGTTTCAATTTCAACAACTTGCTCTTTTTGCCCAAGACGCATAATCGAGCCTTTACCAAAAGAACGTTCAATTTGTGAGAGAGCAGCATCGAGAGCTTTTGTTTTATCCACGATTATATCCTTGACCGAATTCATAATAACCTAAAACTTTAGTGTACACTGTACTTTTAATTTAACTAAAGGTTTGAGTTTAGAGTTTCACAGACTATTTCCATTCCTATCTCCACATTATGTCCATAAACATTCATGACCATCACAATAAAGAATTGGCATTGCTTATCTTATGACACATAATAAACTCCAATAAAGTAATATCTCTATGGGAGCATAGTTAACATATTTATATCTCTCTAGAAAAGGAACAATTTAATTTTAAACACAATGTTCTACAACCCTTCTGCTTATCCCTTTGATTAAATACTTGAGAGACTAAGAATTCTCCCGCTATTGATCACACAAAAAACGCATCATCAATCAACCTCATACCCTATTGCATCGAAGAACAAAACGCTATTGTGTTGCATATTCATGCACTTGATTTAAGAAACATCTCTCAAAACTTCCAAGCTCATTTTGTGACAACACCTATGAATGTGGTATACTGCAAAACCCTTTAGGCACCACCATCTTTACTCTATAGAAGGAGCAAGCCGGCACCATCACACTATTTATCATCCTCCAATATTGCAACAGCTTTCGGTACTTGAGACAATTCATAAGAGGGATTTTTAGTCCTTTCTTGTACAGTTTTTATCACACGCTAATCCTGCTTGTAACATGCAAGCGAATAACTTGATTGCTTCAACAAATAACAGACTTGGGATGAGAGAAATTTACGGTATTTGAAACTTTCATTCAACTTACGAAACAGTTAATTATCATTATAAGTCAATATATTATTTAATAAAACCAAAAAAAATAAAGCAGCTTAAAAGTTGAATGATATATTTAAATTTGAAAAAATATGCACTTTTGAAGATATCAAAAAAATCTCTACAAGCAATGCAATAAATTGTTTAAAATATAAGCTAAATTTCTCATACAATAACATAAGAGATCAATAAAAAACGTATTTCAACTCAAATTTTATTTTGATCTTTACGTTTTTTGCGCAACTGTTGCCACCACTCAAGACGTTTCACAATTTCACGCTCAAAACCACGCTCAACTGGTTTATAATAACTCTGACGTCCAAGTTTTTCGGGAAAATATTCTTGTCCTGAAAAAGCATCTGGTTCATCATGGTCATAACAATAACCACTTCCATACCCTTCTTCCTTCATAAATTTCGTAGGAGCATTAAGAATATGCTTAGGAGGTGGTAAAGAGCCATTTTTGCGTGCACAACGCAGTGCTGCTTTATACGCAAGATATGCTGCATTTGACTTTGGCGCAGTTGCAACATAAAGACATGCTTGCGCCAAGGCCAACTCTCCTTCTGGTGATCCTAAATAATCATAGGCATCTTTTGCTGCATTACAAATGACAAGAGCTTGAGGATCCGCCAAACCAATATCTTCAACGGCCATACGAACCAATCTTCGCCCAATATAGAGAGGATCTTCACCAGCATCCAACATACGTGCCAAATAATAAAGCGCAGCATCAGGATCAGATCCACGAACGGATTTATGCAACGCTGAAATGAGATTATAATGCCCATCTCGTCCTTTATCATAAATAGGCGCACGACGCTGAATAACTTTTTGCAAAGCAACAACATCAAGAATCTCTCCCAATGGCGCAATAGACCAAACTTCCTCTGCCAATGTTAACGCAACCCGCGCATCACCATCAGACATCTCTATCAAAACGTCTCTGGCATCATTATCCAAGGGAAGAGTTTTTCCCTCCACTTCTTCAGCACGCCTCAAAAGCATGTCCAAACTTTCATGATCATGAGAAAGAAATGTTAAAACACGTGCACGCGAAAGAAGGGCAGCATTCAGTTCAAAAGAAGGATTTTCGGTTGTTGCACCTATAAGTACCACAGTACCCTCTTCCATCACAGAAAGAAAACTATCCTGCTGTGCACGATTAAACCGATGAATTTCATCAACAAAGAGAAGTGTTTTATCCCCAGATATAAAACGCCTCTGCGCAACTTCAAAAATCTTTTTAAGTTCAGAAACTCCTGTAAAAATAGCAGAAATCTGTTCAAACGCGAAATTTGTTTCAAGGGCTAACAAACGTGCAACGGTCGTTTTTCCCGTCCCTGGAGGTCCCCAAAAAATCATCGATCCAATTGAGCCTGTTGCCGCCATACGTGAAAGCAAACCATCCTCTCCAATCAAATGCTTTTGTCCCACAACATCATTGAGAGAACAAGGGCGCATTCTTTCTGCAAGTGGCTGATTTTTATTAACTTGAAAATCAAACGACGAAGTAAAAAAATCTTTCTTCAAAAAAAACCTCAACGAATAAATTGGCGAATATACATACCATCACGTTCATATTCCAATTGCCACATATTTGAGCGACCTTGCATAAGAACCTTTTTCAACTGATGAACTGTTTGAATTTTATGGCCATTTACAACACGTAGAATATCTCCTGACTGAAAAATTCCAGCTGCATTGCTCATTTCCTCAAGATTGGTAATCACAACCCCTTTTGCAGATATAGGAAGATGAAAACGTCGACTATTTTGCGGTGTTAAATCTAACACCTCAGCACCAGCAAGAGGACTGTCACCCGTAATTTTTTCAGATTTTAAAAATGCAGTTTCTGATATTGATGAAACTGTTATTTGTGTTTTTAAAGTTTTTCCACTTCGTAAATATTCCAAGGCAAGACTATGCTCAACGTCAGCTGTCATCAAACGATAACCAAGACTATCTGGACTGTCAACGCGTACCCCCTGCACACTCAAAATAACATCACCTACTTTCAATCCAGCTTTTTCAGCAGGACTATCTTTGATAACTTCAATAATCAGAGCACCATAGGGACGTTCTAAACCTAAACCACCAGCAATATCAGCTGTAACATTTTGAAAAGAAGCCCCAATATAAGGCGGCACAAAATATTTTCCACCGCGTTTAACAGTATCAAGCATCACTTTTACAAGATTAACTGGAATAGCAAAACCAATCCCTACAGAACCACCGGAACGCGAATAGATAGCCGTATTAATTCCGATTAACTGACCTTTCATATCAATTAAAGCGCCACCAGAATTCCCTGGATTAATGGCTGCGTCTGTTTGAATAAAAAAGTCAAAATCAGAAATCCCAACACGTGTACGCGCTTGCGCTGAAACAATACCACTTGTAACTGTTTGACCAACACCAAAGGGATTACCAATAGCAAGAACAAGATCACCAACTTCAACAGTATCAGAATTTCCCAAAGAAAGAGCCGGAAATTGAGCATCTTTTTCCTTAACTTCAAGAATTGCAATATCAGTTGCTTCATCTTTGAGCACGACCTTACTCTCAAACTCCCGTCCATCAGAAAAAGCCACTTTAATTTCGCTTGCATCTTTAATGACGTGGTAATTTGTAACGATCAAACCACGTGCATCAACAATCACCCCTGATCCTAATGACGATTGCTTACGAACAGGAAATTTATTTTGAAAACGACCAAAAAATTGCTCAAAAAATGGATCGCCTTCAAAAGGTGATCGAGCTCTAATTTGTCGAGCTGCATAAATATTTACAACAGATGGAACTGTCTTTTTAACTAAAGGAGCAAATGAAAGGGTGATTTCTGTTTGTGTTTGAGGAACATGAGCATATACATGATCAAATGATATCTGCATCATAATTGCAAAAAAAATCCGCACCCAAAAAGAATACCTCATAATCCACTCCTTATAAAATCAGCACATTCTGTTGAAGATTAATAGAATAAAAAAACGTATCCCCGCAAATTAAGGACCTCTATTAATATTTCATAATAGAGAATAAAAACAACCTATTTGAACAATAAATATTATAAAAATAAGATAATTCAATATTCTATAATTTTCTCTCTGCACCTATTTCTCAACTAAAACAAACTTAAAAATGCTCACAAAAAAACCGCCCAAGACAAGGCGGCCTTTAAAAATCCAACAGAATAAAAAACTCTACGAAGATGTTCCCTTTTCATTCTCAGAAGCTTCCATGCGAGCACGATCCCCAGCACCCTTCGCTTCAACATCACGATCAACAAATTCTATAACAGCCATGGGCGCATTATCACCGGTACGAAACCCCGCTTTCATAATACGCAAATACCCACCGTTGCGTGATGCATAACGTGGCGCAAGCGTATCAAATAATTTTGCAACCTTTCCTGCATCACGAAGTGCTGCAATAGCTTGCCGACGCGCATGCAAACCACCACGCTTACCAAGAGTAACGAGTTTTTCAACAATAGGACGAATTTCTTTAGCCTTTGGAAGCGTTGTCACAATCTGCTCATGCTCGATCAACGAAGTTGCCATATTTGCAAACATCGCTTTACGGTGACTGGCAGTACGGTTCAACTTGCGTCCTGACTTACTATGGCGCATAAGCCCTCTCCTTAAATTCTAATTTTAATATTGATCTTCATAACGTTTTGCAAGATCATCAATGTTTTCAGGCGGCCACGCAGGAATCTCCATCCCAAGATGTAAACCCATACACGCCAAAACTTCTTTAATCTCATTCAACGATTTGCGACCAAAATTCGGTGTCCGAAGCATTTCAGATTCTGTTTTTTGAATCAGATCACCAATATAAACAATATTATCATTCTTAAGACAGTTTGCCGAACGAACTGAAAGTTCTAATTCATCCACTTTTTTGAGAAGTGCAGGATTAAAAGAAAGCTCAGAATCAGCCTCTTCAACAGGCTCCTTCTGTGGCTCTTCAAAGTTAATAAATAACGATAATTGATCCTGAAGAATGCGTGCTGCAAAAGCAACAGCATCCTCACCATTAACAGCACCGTTTGTTTCAATCGTGAGCGTTAATTTATCATAATCGAGAACTTGACCTTCGCGTGTATTTTCTACTTTATAAGATACCTTACGGATAGGTGAATAAAGACTATCAATTGGAATAAGCCCTATACGTGCATCATCAACACAATTACGATCAGATGGCACATACCCCTTTCCTGTGTTGACAATAAATTCCATACGAATTTCAGCTTCTTCATCAAGAGTACAAATAACATGATCTGGATTTAGAATTTCCATATCCCCAACTGTACTGATATCTCCCGCTTTCACGACACCAGGCCCCTCTTTATAAACGACGACACGTTTAGGCCCTTCTTCTTCCATACGAAGCGCAATTTCTTTTATATTCAGAATAATATCCGTAACATCCTCACGCACACCTGGAATCGATGAAAATTCGTGCAAAACACCGTCAATCTGCACAGCAGTAATAGCAGCACCACGAAGCGAAGATAACAAAACGCGACGAAGCGCATTTCCTAACGTTAAACCAAAACCACGCTCAAGAGGTTCAGCAATCACACTTATAATATTTGGATTATCATGTGCACATGATTCAACCTTATTGGGTTTAATAAGTTCCTGCCAGTTTTTCTGGATCATATTTTTATTCCCGTTCTTTAGTTCCGTTACCATTCAATCGTAACGACCAATGTGAACATCAGAGAAATCTCCGACAACAAAAAACAACACCCAATTAAACACGCCGCCTTTTCCGCGGACGACATCCATTATGAGGAATTGGTGTTACATCGCGAATAGAAGTAATGACAAAACCAACAGATTGCAATGCACGTAAAGCAGATTCACGCCCTGATCCAGGTCCACAAACTTCAACTTCCAAAGAACGCATACCATGCTCTTGCGCTTTTCTTGCACAATCCTCCGCAGCAACTTGAGCAGCAAAAGGTGTCGATTTACGCGCACCTTTAAACCCCTGAGCTCCCGCAGATGACCAAGCAATTGCATTACCCTGAGCATCAGTAATAGTAATCATTGTGTTATTAAATGTTGAATTAATATGCACAACACCCGATGAAATATTTTTACGTTCGCGACGACGAACACGTGTGGCTTCCTTGGCCATAATTTCCCTTTCAACGATCTCATCACTGCCGTAACATCAGCAGCTCCACCTTTTTTCCTTGTCAAAAAAAATCAAACAAGAAAAAGAATATATAAAAAACCTCCCACAAAGGCCCTTATTTCTTCTTACCGGCGATTGCCTTAGCCGGACCTTTACGTGTACGGGCATTCGTATGTGTACGCTGTCCTCGGACAGGCAAAGACCGGCGATGACGCAATCCTCGATAACAACCAAGATCCATCAAACGCTTAACATTCATAGCAACCTCACGACGAAGATCACCTTCAACTTGATACCCCTGATCTATTGCCTCACGAATCTGCAGCACCTCAGCATCTGAAAGCTCATGCACACGACGCCCCAAAGGAATGCCAACTCTTTCAATAATTTCTTGAGCAAATTTTGGTCCAATCCCGTGGATATATTGAAGCGCAATAATTACACGCTTATTTGTCGGGATATTGACGCCAGCAATACGAGCCACGCCTACTCTCCTTAGTTATTTTGACAAATTGTTATAAAATACCTGATATACTTTACAGAAAAAAATAGACTCAGAAAAAAAATTCTTCCGAATCCTATTATTTCACTAAAATAAATTAAATTCACTTTTGATAGATTTCATCTCAAAAGTCAACTCTTTTCATTTATTTCTAAAAAAAAATCTCATGAAAGAAACCCTCTAATCATACGTGTCACTTCAGCAACACCAATCATTCCATCAATAACCTTCAACATTCCCCTCTCTGAATAAAATTTTGATAAGGGAGCTGTTTTTTCACGATATTCTACTAATCTTTTTGCAAAAGCAACAGGATTGTCATCTAAACGAACCTGTCCACCAGTCGCTATTGTTTCCTCAACACGCTTCTTCATACGTTCAATCAACACGTCTTCATCAACACACAATTCAATAACAGCATTAAGCCACATATTTTTTGAATCCAGTATCTGTTGCAACGCTTCTGCTTGCCCCACAGTTCGCGGATATCCATCCAAAACAAAACCGTTTACACAATCAGCTTCATCAATCCGATCTGATACGATTTGATTAACAATACTATCAGGTACCAAAGCACCAGAACTTATAATAGCTTTAGCTTTTTTACCAATCTCCGTTTCTTTGGCAATCACCTCACGCAACATATCCCCTGTTGATAAATGAGGAATGTTATATTCCTCAGTCAACATTTTTGCTTGCGTACCTTTTCCCGCTCCAGGAGGACCTAAAAGAATAACTCTCATCGATTCCTTCTACCTCCACGAAGTTTTGATTTTTTTATCAACCCTTCATATTGGTGGGCAACAAGATGCCCCTGAATTTGAGCAACCGTATCAAGTGTAACAGTAACAACAATCAACAAGGATGTTCCCCCAAGATAAAAAGGAACCTGTAATGCAGATATCATAAATTCAGGTAACAAACAAACCAAGATAATATAAATAGCGCCCACAACAGTAATACGCGTCAAAACGTAATCAATATATTCGGCTGTACGCTCACCTGGACGAATCCCTGGAATAAAACCAGAATGTTTTTTCAACTGATCTGCAGTATCACTTGGATTAAACACAATAGCTGTATAAAAAAAGCAAAAAAACGCCATTAAAAATGCATAAACAATCATATAAAGTGGCTGTCCATGACCAAGAGCATAAGAAATCTCCTGAACCCATTGTGGCATTTTATCAGAAAAATTATTAATAGTGGCAGGTAATAATAATAAAGATGAAGCAAAAATAGGTGGAATAACACCAGCAGTATTCAACTTTAAAGGAAGATGCGACATATCTCCTTGAAACATTTGATTACCGACCTGACGTTTCGGGTATTGGATAAGAATTCGCCGTTGCGCACGCTCTATAAAAACAATAAGCCCAATAACCAAAACAGCAATAAGAACGATTCCTATTAAAAGAAAAGTTGATAAATCAGCCTGACTATGAGCTGTCAAAAGCTGAGCAAAAGTAGAAGGAAAGTTGGCTACAATCCCTGTAAAAATGATAAGAGAAACCCCATTACCAATACCACGTGACGTAATTTGCTCGCCAAGCCACATAAGAAACATCGTTCCGCCAACAAGCGTAATAACAGAAGAAATACGAAACATAAGACCTGGTTCTAAAACAATTTGAAGCCCCGACCCTATACCGCTTTCAAGCGCAACCGCAATACCAAAAGCTTGTAGAATTGCCAATACGACTGTTACATAACGCGTATATTGATTGATAATCTTACGACCTAAATCCCCTTCTTTTTTAAGAGTTTCCAAAGAAGGAATAATAGATGTTAACAATTGCACAATAATAGATGCCGATATATAAGGCATGATACCCAGCGCAAAAATAGCCATACGCCCAACGGCACCTCCAGCAAACATATTAAAGAGTCCTAATACACCCGACGCGTGATGTTCAAATGTTTGCCGCAAAGCATCGATATTGATACCTGGAAGAGAGATGTAAGTGCCAAAACGATATACAAGAAGCGCCAACAGAGTAAACCAGATGCGTTTCTTTAATTCAGTTGCACGAGAAAAGGTGCCGAAATTTATATTGGAAGCAAATTGCTCTGCTGCTGATGCCATAAAACGTCTCCACTTTACACTCCAGTTCTTCAAATCACAGAAGTATAATCCTAAAATTCATATATGCATACACAAACAAATGCAGAACTTAAACAATTCTCCACAAAAGATCCCACAAAACAGATATTATTCTTCTTTAGGTCTCTATTCATATCAAAAAATTATCGAGCAATATCAGGAAGAATAACCTGGCCACCCACTTTTTCAATCTTAACACGAGCAGCTTGTGAAGCACCAGAAACATGAAAGGTAATCTTAGCCTTCAAATCACCATCAGAAAGAAGACGAACCCCATCTTTTTCACGACGAATAATACCAGCCTCTTTCAAAGAAACCATATCAACAGGCTTTTCAATATTCAACTTACCTGCATCAACTGCCAACTGAATACGTCCCAGTGAAACTTCATTGTAGGTTTTAGCAAAGAAATTCCTAAATCCACGTTTTGGCAAACGACGATAGATAGGCATTTGCCCACCTTCAAAACCATTAAGGGAAACACCAGAACGTGACTTTTGCCCTTTTACACCACGACCACCAGTCTTACCCGTACCGGAACCAATACCACGCCCAACACGCTTACGATTTTTTGTTGCGCCTTCGCAATCACGCAGTTCATTGAGTTTCATATCTAATACTCCCGCAACCCTTAACCTTCATCTATAACGCGAACAAGATGCCGAACCCGAGCAATCATACCCCGCACACAAAGTGTATCATCTAAAACGCGCCGACGACGCATTTTATTTAGTCCAAGCCCCTTTAAGGTTGCACGCTGAATCTGTGAGTTTCGAATAGGGCTTCCAATTTGTTCCACCGTCACAGTTTTACCACTCTGAGATTTTTTCTGAACCATTTCCTAATTCCTTTTCTGATAATCTCAGAAACTACCCTTCTAGGTCGACTAAATGGCGACGACGCGCCTGCAAAGTCGAATACTTTATACCACGTTGAGCAGCAATATCTCTAGGATGCATTTGATGTTTCAATGCATCAAATGTTGCACGAACCATGTTATAAGGATTCGACGACCCTAGTGATTTTGCAACGACATCCTGCATACCAAGAGCTTCAAAAATAGCACGCATCGGTCCCCCAGCAATAATACCAGTACCAGCAGAAGCCGAACGTAGCAAAACACGCCCAGCTCCGTGACGACCTTCAAGATCATGATGCAATGTACGCCCAGACCGAAGCGGAACATAAATCATCCCACGTTTCGCAGATTCCGTTGCTTTACGAACGGCTTCTGGAACTTCACGGGCTTTACCATGTCCAAAACCCACACGCCCTTTTTGATCTCCAACGACAACAAGAGCAGCAAAACCAAAACGCCGACCACCCTTTACAACTTTAGCAACACGATTGATATGAACGAGCCTATCGACAAATTCATTATCGCGTTCTTCTCTCTCACCACGTTCTTTTTGTGCCATTCCTCATTCCTTTTTCTTTTCCGGAAGCACGATAACAAAGTCCCTCATCAAACTGGAAGAACTTAAACGAAATACTCTAAACTCTCCTTACTCATTCATAAATAAGAAATTTTAGAAATTCAAACCACCTTCACGAGCAGCTTCAGCTAAAGCTTTGACGCGACCATGGTACACATACGCTCCACGATCAAAAACCACCTCATTAACACCCGCTTTCTTCGCACGCTCAGCAATTAACTTACCAACAGCAAAGGCCGCCTTTTTATCAGCACCACTCTTTAACGATTTTTTCAAATCACTTTCAAGAGTAGAGGCTGAAACAAGTGTACATCCCCGCAAATCATCGATAACTTGAGCATAAATGTTCTGATTTGAACGATAAACACTAAGCCGAGGACGATCATGAGAAACCATTTTAATTCTACGACGAACACGCCTTGCACGACGTTGGATAATGTCCTTAGATGAAACCATAATACAAAATCCTTATTTCTTTTTACCTTCTTTACGGAAGATACGTTCATCTGCATGCTTAACACCTTTACCTTTATAAGGCTCAGGCCTACGATACTCACGAATCTCCGCTGCAACTTGTCCAACTTGCTGTTTATCAATTCCAGAAACAACAATTTCCGTTGGCTTAGGAACAGTCACAGTAACACCCGACGGAACTTTATAAACCACATCATGCGAAAAGCCCAGAGATAGTTGAACATCCTTACCCTGCAAAGCAGCACGATAACCAACCCCATTAATCTCCAACCTCTTTTCAAAACCATCTTTCACACCACAAAAAATGTTCTCAATCATTGAGCGCGACATACCCCATTTAGAACGCGCATCTTTTGACTGATCCCGCGGCATAACTGATATGATATTCTCCTCAAGTTTGACTAAGACTTCATCATTGACGACGTAACTCAGCTCACCTTTTGGACCTTTTGCCTTAACCAGCTGTCCTTCAACAGTAGCAGTAACTCCAGAAGGAATTGAAATGGGTTTCTTTCCAATACGAGACATTGTTCTAACCTACTTTTTCTTCCGTTTTCTTGACATAACTTAGAAAACACGACAAAGGAGTTCTCCACCAACATTCTGTTCACGCGCCTCATGATCTGCCATGACGCCTTTAGGAGTCGATAAAATCGAAATACCAAGGCCATTTGCCACCTGAGGAAGTGACTTAGCAGAAACATACACACGACGCCCTGGCTTTGATACACGTGAAATCTCACGAATAGCAGCCAGCCCTTCAAAATACTTCAATTCGATTTCAATTTCAGCTTTCCCATCACCTAAATCAATTCGATTATATCCGCGAATATAACCTTCCGACTGAAGAACATCAAGAACGTGCGCACGAAGCTTCGAAGCTGGAGTAACTACTTTACCTTTTTTACGACCAAGTGCATTACGAATACGTGTTAGCATATCACCAAGAGGATCTGACATAGACATTAAATAATCTCCTCTTACCAACTAGACTTTACAATACCAGGAATATAGCCAATAGAGCCAAGCTCACGCAACGCAATTCGCGACATTTTTAATTTACGATAATAAGCCCTCGGACGACCTGAAACCTCACAGCGATTACGAATACGAACTTTCGAAGAATTACGCGGCAACTCTGCCAACTGAACAGAAGCTTTAAAACGTTCTTCAAGAGAAACCTTCTGATCCATAACTATTGCTTTCAAACGTGCACGACGGGCAGCATAGCGCTTTACCATCACCTCACGACGCTTATTTTTTTCAACGGCACTTACTTTGGCCATAATTTCACCTCACTACGTTTGCCGTTACGAACGAAAAGGAAAATTAAAAGCACGCAATAACTCACGAGCTTCATCATCCGTTTTTGCTGTCGTACAAACGATAATATCCATACCCCAAATTTGATCAACTTTATCATAGTTGATTTCTGGAAACACAATGTGTTCTTTAATACCCATAGCAAAATTGCCACGACCATCAAAACTCTTTGGATTTAAACCACGAAAGTCACGAACCCGCGGAAGAGCAATCGTCACAAGACGATCTAAAAACTCAAACATACGATCTTTACGCAATGTAACTTTAGCCCCAAGAGGCATTCCTTCACGAACCTTAAAGGTCGCAATAGAATTACGCGCACGCGTAACAACAGCCTTCTGACCCGTTATTAGCCCTAAATCCTCAGCGGCAAGGGAAGGTTTCTTCGAATCAGCAGTTGCTTCACCTATCCCCATATTTATTACAACTTTATCAATCCGCGGAATTTGCATCACATTTCTGTAATTAAACTTCTCTTGAAGCACTTTACGAATCACTTCAAAATAATGCGCTTTCATACGCGGTATTTGTCTTTCCTCAGCCATTAATCAACTCTCCCGAACGCTTGGCAAAACGAACTTTATTACCATCTGCATTCATACGAAAGCCTACACGTGTAGGCTTACCATCTTTAGGATCAGCAATCGCCAAATTAGACAGATGAATCGGAGCTTCTTTAGAAATAATTCCAGCTTCTTGCTTCTGCGTTTGACGTTGATGACGTTTAATCATATTAATCCCACGAACAAAAGCCTTATTCTCTTTTGGACTAACCTTAATTACTTCACCACTACATCCTTTATCCTTACCGGACAAAACAACAATTTTATCACCTTTTCGAATCTTTTGCATAACATTTACTCCTTACAGAACTTCAGGAGCAAGCGAGATGATCTTCATATGATTCCTACCACGCAATTCACGGGGAACAGGTCCAAAGATACGAGTACCGATCGGCTCTTTTTTATTATCTACTAAAACCGCAGCATTACTATCAAAACGAATGACACTACCATCTGCGCGACGAATATCCTTAGCAGTACGAACCACAACAGCTTTCATAACATCACCTTTTTTAACACGGCCACGAGGAATTGCATCCTTAACCGAAACAACAATAATGTCACCGACCGAAGCATATTTCCGCTTTGAACCGCCTAACACTTTGATGCACATGACACGACGCGCTCCAGAATTATCAGCAACGTCAAGGTTTGTTTGCATCTGAATCATGACTGGCCACCTTCTCTTAACACATATATCCGATTGTATCTTTTACACACTCGGATTTGCCTGCCAAATAACGATAAAGTTATCGCCTTCAAATTTATCAATGATAACCACACTGTTAAATTCTAAAACAATAAGCTTAACTCATTACGCTACATTGTCTTTTACAACAATCCAACATTTATCTTTCGAAATTGGTCTAGATTCTTGAATAGAAACTTGATCCCCAATCTTGAATTGGTTGTTTTCGTCATGCGCTTTATAATTTTTAGACTGCCGAACAGTCTTCTTAAGAAGCGGATGAGAATAACGGCGTTCAACTTTGACAACAACAGTCTTATCACTTTTGTCGCTAATAACAACACCCTGCAAAACGCGTTTAGGCATCTCTTATTTCCTTAAACCTTACTTTCACTTATCTTTTGACGAAGAAAAGTTTTAATACGCGCAATATCACGACGAACTTGTCTAACGCGCGCAGTCTTTTCTAATTGACCTGTTGCTTTTTGAAAACGCAAATTAAATTGCTCTTTCTTTAACTTAGCCAATTCATCTTTCATTTGGTCGAGCGTTTGCGCCCGTAATTCTGTGGCTCTCATCGCTTAACCTCATTATTCAGCAATACGCTGGATGAAACGCGTTTTTATAGGCAACTTTGCAGCACCCAATCTTAGTGCTTCACGTGCAACATCCTCCGGAACTCCATCAAGCTCAAACATGACGCGCCCAGGAGCAACACGTGCAGCCCAATAATCAACACTTCCCTTACCTTTACCCATACGAACTTCAGTCGGTTTAGATGTAACCGGAAGATCTGGAAAAATGCGAATCCACACACGACCAGAACGCTTCATATAACGTGTAATCGCACGACGCGCCGCTTCAATTTGACGAGCAGTAACCCGCTCCGGCTCAACAGCCTTCAAACCGTAGGCACCGAAATTCAAATCCGTACCACCCTTCGCAAAACCGTGAATACGGCCTTTGAACTGTTTACGGAACTTTGTGCGCTTTGGCTGCAACATTGTTCTCTACTCCAAATTTTAGTTCAATCTCAAAAACTAAGCATTTTCGCGGCGACGATTCGATGAAGAACCAGATTGATCAGCTTCCGTAGCACGACGTTCTGAAGCCATCGGATCATGCTCAAGAATCTCACCCTTAAAGACCCAAACTTTAATACCACAAATACCATAAGCGGTCTTAGCTTCTGCTGTACCGTAATCAACATCAGAACGCAAGGTATGAAGTGGAACACGACCTTCACGATACCATTCCATACGAGCAATTTCAGCACCACCAAGACGGCCAGAACAATTGATACGAATACCTTCCGCACCAAGACGCATAGCAGACTGAACAGCACGCTTCATTGCACGACGAAAAGCAACACGACGCTCTAACTGTTGAGCAATTGATTGCGCAATAATTGTCGCATCAATCTCCGGTTTACGAATCTCCACAATATTCAATGAAGTTTCAGCATCCGTCATTTCTGAGAGCTTACGACGAAGCTTTTCGATATCAGCACCCTTTTTACCAATAATCAAACCAGGACGTGCAGAATGAATTGTAATACGACACTTTTTATGAGGACGCTCAATAACAACCTTAGAAATAGCCGCCTGTTTAAGTTCCTCAAGCACATATGAACGAATTTTCAAATCTTCATGAAGAAGGCGCCCATATTCACCACTATCAGCATACCAACGAGAGTCCCAAGTCCGATTAACACCAAGACGAAGTCCTATTGGATTGATCTTCTGCCCCATTACGCGGCCTCCACTTTTTCGGTAACTTCACGAACAATAACAGTAAGATGCGAAAATGGACGTTCAATTCTACTAGCACGCCCTCGACCACGAACATGAAAGCGCTTCATCACTATCGACTTACCAACATAAGCTTCCGCCACAACAAGCGAATCAATATCAAGATCGTGGTTATTTTCTGCATTTGCAATTGCTGATTCAAGCGTTTTTTTCACAGTAGCAGCAATTCGCTTGCGTGAAAACATCAAATCAGCGAGCGCTACATTAACTCTTTTACCACGAATCATTGCAGCAACTAAATTAAGCTTCTGCGGACTAACACGAATTGTCCGCGTGACAGCTCTTGCTTCATTATCTTTAAGCTGGCGCGAAACTTTAGCTTTTCCCATTCCTACTTCCTCTTCGCTTTCTTATCGGCACCATGACCATAATAAGTCCGGGTAGGAGCGAACTCACCAAACTTATGCCCAACCATCTCTTCAGAAACAGAAACAGGAATATGCTTATTACCGTTGTAAACACCAAAAGTTAAACCAACAAATTGCGGTAAAATAGTAGAGCGACGACTCCATATTTTTATAACTTCGTTGCGCCCACTTGCACGTACCTTCTCTGCTTTACCAAGAAGATAGCCGTCAACAAACGGACCTTTCCACACTGAACGAACCACCTCAGACTACCTTTCTCATTTCTTGCGTTGATGACGCGTACGCATAATAAATTTATCAGTGGCTTTATTGGAGCGCGTACGCTTACCTTTCGTAGGTTTACCCCAGGGAGAAACTGGATGGCGCCCCCCCGATGTACGACCTTCACCACCACCGTGTGGATGATCAACGGGGTTCATAGCAACACCACGAACATGTGGACGTTTACCACGCCAACGTGACCGCCCCGCCTTACCATCATTAATATTCCCATGATCAGGATTTGAAACAGCGCCAACAGTTGCAAAACAGCTACTCGGAACCAAACGCTGCTCACCAGAATTTAAACGAAGAATAGCCATACCATGATCTCGTCCAACCAACTGCGCATAAGCACCTGCTGAACGTGCAATCTGTCCGCCTTTCCCTGGCTTCATCTCAACATTATGAATAATTGTACCTACAGGCATATTAGCAAGAGGCATAGCATTACCTGGTTTAACATCCACATTTAAACCAGCCATAACAGAATCACCAACACCAAGACGCTGTGGTGCAAGAATATAACTCAATTGCCCATCCTCATAGCGGATTAAAGCAATAAAAGCGGTACGATTAGGATCGTATTCTAAACGCTCAACCTTTGCTGAAACATCACGTTTAAGACGCTTAAAGTCGACAAACCGATAACTACGTTTATGTCCACCACCCTGAAAACGAGCAGTAACACGACCGCGATTATTACGTCCACCCTTTGAAGACAAACCTTCAGTTAACATCTTTACAGGTTTTCCCTTATAAAGACAAGAACGTTCCACAATAACAAGCTGACGCTGCCCAGGTGTCGTTGGATTAAACTGCTTAAGTGCCATTATTCCTATCTCCGAGCCTCTTAAAGACCTGTCGAAACGTCGATAGTCTGACCACTGGCCAGAGTTACGATCGCTTTTTTGACATCACTCTGCCGACCAACTATACCTTTGAAACGCTTCACTTTACCCTTACGGACTATCGTGTTAACTGCTTTAACTTTTACGCTAAAAAGCGCTTCAATAGCAGCCTTAATCTCAGGCTTCGTCGCTTTCGGCGCGACATTAAAAGCAACTTGATTATATTCAGAAATCATAGTCGCCTTTTCAGTAATAACTGGACTAATAATTATATCATAATGGCGAAGATCTGTCATTTAAAACGCTCCTCAAGAGCCTCAACAGCTGCTTTTGATAAAACAAGTTTGCTGCGACGCAAAATATCATAAACATTAATTCCCTGAATAGGCAAAATGTCAATATTAGGGATATTAGAGGCTGCACGAAAAAAGTTAATATCAATCTCTTTACCACCAATCAAGAGAGCGTTATTAAATCCAAGCTTAGAAAAATGAGAAACAAGCATTTTCGTTTTAGCATCCTTAACAGTCAACTCATCCACAATAATTAAATCTTTTGCTTTTAATTTTGCAGATAAAGCAAGACGTAACCCAAGAGCACGAATCTTTTTAGGAAGATCATGCGCATGGCTACGAACCACCGGTCCATGTGCCTTACCCCCACCCCTGAACTGCGGTGCACGTGCAGATGAATGTCGAGCACGCCCAGTTCCTTTCTGTTTAAACATTTTTGCCCCTGTTCGCGACACATCAGAACGACCTTGGGACTGATGACTTCCCTGCTGACGACGTGCAAGCTGCCAACGAACAACACGTTGCAAAATATCCTCACGCGGAACAAGATCAAAAATAGCTTCAGAAACCTTTAATTTGCCAGCTTCATTACCATCAAGAGTTTTAATTACAAGATCCATTATTAGGCTCCCTCAACCTCAGAGGTTTCCGTCACCGGAGTAACCATTTCCGCTTTCTCCTTCACAAGACGGCGAATACCAGCAGGCTTTGGAGCATTATCAGGAAGACGCTTCTTCACAGCATCCCGTATCAAAATCCAAGAACCTTTAGAACCAGAAACAGCACCACGCACTAAAATTAAACCACGCTCACTATCAGTGGAAATAACTTCAATATTCTGTGTTGTTACACGCACTTGCCCCATATGTCCGGCCATTTTTTTGCCTTTAAAAACTTTACCAGGATCTTGGCACTGCCCTGTAGAACCATGAGCACGATGTGTGATCGAATTACCATGGGAAGCACGATGCCCACCAAAGTTATGTCGTTTCATAACACCAGCAAACCCCTTACCAATACTGGTACCAGTCACATCAACTCTTTGCCCTGGAACAAAATGTTCCACTGTAATCTCAGTACCAACATCAAGAAGATTGTCGGGACTCACACGAAACTCTGCTATTTTGGCTTTAGGCTCAACAGAAGCCTTAGCAAAATGTCCACGAAGAGCTTGTGAAGTATTCTTAACCTTAGCAAAGCCTACACCTAATTGAACAGCAGTATAACCATTCTTTTCAACTGTACGCTGAGCAACGACTTGACAATTCTCCAAACGAAGTACCGTCACCGGCACATGCTCACCAGCATCATTATAAATACGGGTCATGCCCAGCTTCTGTGCTATTACACCTGAACGCATCGGGTCTGTTCCTTCTGTCCTCAAACCTCAGAGCTTAATTTCTACATCCACACCAGCAGAAAGATCGAGCTTCATAAGCGCATCCACTGTTTGCGGCGTTGGATCAACAATGTCAAGAAGACGCTTATGTGTTCGCATCTCAAACTGCTCACGACTTTTCTTATCGATATGCGGTCCACGATTGACCGTAAACTTCTCAATCCGCGTCGGAAGCGGAATGGGACCACGGACATTTGCACCGGTACGTTTAGCAGTCGATACAATCTCACGCGTCGACGTATCAAGAATTCTATGATCAAACGCTTTCAAGCGAATGCGAATATTCTGACTGTTCATGCTCTTTATTTCCCTGTTATACAAAGTGCCTTCAATAATCAAAGCACTCAACAAGCATTATTTATTCAATGATCTTAGAGACGATACCGGCACCAACAGTACGACCACCTTCACGAATAGCAAAAC